>CALJLC010000142.1 GCA_937982605.1 uncultured Gemmatimonadales bacterium
GCGCTCGGTCATCTTCGTGCGCGTCGGGCCCGGGATCACGACCTCGTCGAGGTGGCCGCATGGGCGTACGACGCCCTGGGGGGAGCCGCGGGCAGCCCCGCCGAGCGCCGTCAGTTCGACATGCGCATCGTCGAGGTCTCGCTCGCGTCGGGAGACACCGCGGCCGCGCTCGAGGCCCAGCGCCGCGTCGTGGCGTCCTTCTCCGCGGGCTCGGTCGACCGGCGCCGGGCCACCGCCCGGGTGATCCGACTCGAGGGGACCCGCTCGGACCCGGACGAGCTGCGCGGCATGCTCGCGGACTTCCGGGAGGATTTCCCCAACGCGCCGGAGCTGGACGAGCTCGCGGCGACCGTCGCGGCGGCGCTGCTCACCCGGGGCGACCCGGCCGGAGCGGCCGCCGTGCTGCAGGGCATCGAGGGGCCGCGCAGCTCGCTGGAGCGAGCGTACCTCATGCTCGGCGAGGGCGCGATCGCCGAGGGCCGGGCGGCGCTACTGATGGCGCTGACGGGGCTGCCGCCGGCGGAGGCCACCCCCGTGATCCAGTTCGCCGGGCTCCTCGGGCGGAGCTCCCCGGCCGGGGCCGAGGCGCTCGCGGCCGCGGGGGTCGCGGCCCACGCGGGGAGGGCGGGCGAAGGCGCGCGCGGCCTCGCCGAGGCGGTGAGCGGGCTCGAGCCGGAGGAGCGCCCGGCGCTGCTCGCCGAGGCGGCGCGGATCGCCGACGGGGCCGGAGAGGCCCGCGTCGCGGCCGACATCCGGACCCGGCTGGTGACCGAGCACCCCGACGCGCCGGAGTTCGCCGAGGCGTCTCTGGAGCTCGCCCGCTTTCACGCGCGCACGTCGCGCGGTCGAGCCGAGGCGGTCCGCCTGCTCGAGGAGCTCATTGCATCACGGCCGAACGCGGCGGTCGTGCCCGACGCCCGCGTCGAGCTCGAGCGGCTGAGGAGGACCGGGTCATGACGCGGCGCGGGCAGTGGAGGTGGACGGTCGGTCGGGTGGCTCGCGCGCTCGTCGTCGTAGCCGTCGCCGCCGTGGCGCTTCCGGGCGCTCTGGCGGCACAGTGGCTGCTCGTGCCGATGGATCGGGCCCAGCAGAACCACCTGCGCGCCTACGGCCTGACGTACTGGACCCTCGAGCAGCAGGAGCGCGGGGAGTGGCTGCTCAACTTCCGGGGCGGCTCCTTCCTCCTGCCGGACCGACCGTCGATCCGCCGGGAGGCTGCGCTGCGCGGCGTCTCGATCGAGCCGATGGGGGCGGCGGCGGAAGCGCGCATGCGGGCCACCATCGCCGGGTCGAACATGGAGGCGGTGCCGCTGGAGCGGGCGCCGAAGGTGGCGATCTACACGCCACCGAACTCGACGCCGTGGGACGATGCGGTCACCATGGCGCTCGAGTACGCCGGCATCCCCTACGAGACGATCTGGGACTACGAGGTGCTGGAGGGCGACCTCTCCGAGTACGAGTGGATCCACCTGCACCACGAGGACTTCACCGGTCAGTACTCGAAGTTCTTCCTGACCTATTCGGGCGCGCCGTGGCTCCAGGAGGAAGTCGCCCGCAACCAGGAGGTGGCGCGCAGCGGGCGCTTCGCGGACGTACCGGCCCTCAAGAAGCACGTCGCCCGGACCATCCGGGACTACGTCGATGCGGGCGGGTTCCTCTTCGCGATGTGCTCGGCCACGGAAACGCTCGAGCTCGCCCTCGCAGCCGAGCGCGTCGACATCGCGGCGGCGTACTCGGACGGAACCCCTCCCGACCCGAACGCCTCGGCCGCCATGAACTGGGACCTGGCGATGGCCTTCGAGGGAGCCCAGGTCCAGGTCGCGCCGTCGGTGAACTCCTTCTCCGACATCGACGGTCACCAGGTGAACACGCCGTGGCGAGAGGAACTCGGCGTCTACACCCTCTTCGACTTCTCGGCCAAGTTCGATCCCGTCCCCGCGATGCTCACGCAGAACCACGAGTCGGTGCTCCCGGACTTCTACGGGCTCACCACGTCGTTCCGGGAGGACCGGCTCAAGGCCGGCACCATCGTGCTCGCCCGGGAGAACGGCCGGGCCAAGTACCTGCACGGCAACCTGGGCGAAGGGACGTGGACGTACTTCGGAGGGCATGACCCCGAGGACGCGGAGCACCAGATCGGGGACCCGCAGACGGATCTCTCGCTGCACCCCAATTCGCCCGGCTATCGCCTGATCCTGAACAACGTCCTCTTCCCGGCCGCGAGGAAGAAGAAGCTCAAGACTTGAGCGGACGTCGGCGGCCGACGGGGATCCCCGAGGACTTCCCGGTGACGCTCCCGCGGGAGGCCCTCGCCGGAGTCGACGGGATCGAGCACGACCGCCCGTCGGGACGCCCCGGCGCGGAGGGGCTGGCGGATGCGGCGCTCCCGGGTGGCTTGCCCCCCGGCGTCCTGGAGCGGGCGGCACCGCCGCGCCGGGAGTCGCCGCTGCGACCGCTCTCGCTCTCGGAGGAGGCCGCGCGCCGCATCCGGCGGGAGATCGACCGGGCCGGCGGACGGGAAGTGTGTTTCCTGGCCTCGGTCGACGAGGAGCGCGTCGTCCACGACGCCCGCGCGGTGGCGCGGGGCAACTTCGACGCGGTGCTGGTGGCGGCACGCGACGCCCCCTCCGGCGGGGTGATGATCCACAACCATCCGAGCGGCGCGCTCGAGCCGTCCGACGCGGACATGAGCGTGGCGGCCCACCTGTACGAGCAGGGGCTGGGGACGGTCATCGTCGACAACGACGCCTCGCGGCTGTACGTGGTCGTGGAGCCGCCGCGCCCGCGCCGGCGCGTGGAGCTGGCCGCGGAAGAGCTCGACGCCGTGCTCGCGCCCGGAGGGGCGCTGTCGGCGCGCTACGCGGGATACGAGGACCGACCCGGGCAGCGTGCCATGCTCGCCGCGGTGACGGCGCGGTTCAACGAGGGCGGGGTGTCGCTCGTGGAAGCCGGAACGGGGACCGGCAAGTCGCTGGCGTACCTGCTGCCGGCGGCGCTCTGGGCTCGCGCGAACGACGAGAGGACCGTCGTCTCGACGAACACGATCAACCTGCAGGAGCAGCTGGCCGGCAAGGATCTGCCGCTCGTGCAGGAGCTCGTCGGCGACGTGTCCTGGGCGCTGGTGAAGGGCCGCGGCAACTACGTCTCCATCCGGCGGGCGCTCCTGGCGCAGGAAAGCCAGGGCTCGCTCTTCGAGGAGGACCGGACCGAGGAGCTCCGCTCGATCCTCGAGTGGATCGAGTCGACCGACGACGGCTCGCTCTCGGACCTCGGCTTCTCCCCGGCGGAGGAGACGTGGGAGGAGGTGCGCAGCGACGCCGACATCTGCCTCCGCGCGCGCTGTCCGCACTTCCAGCAGTGCTTCTACCAACGCTCGCGGAGGCGAGCGGCCGCGGCCGAGGTGCTGGTCGTGAACCATCACCTGCTCTTCACCGATCTGGCCGTGCGCCGCGCCACCGAGAACTGGACCCAGTCGGCGGTGCTGCCGGCGTATCAGCGCGTGGTGCTCGACGAGGCCCACAACGTCGAGGACGCGGCCACCTCGCACATCGGCGTCGAGGTGACCCGGCGCGGGCTGTACCGGGCCATGTCCAGGCTCGACCGGCGGGGGCGGGGGATCCTGACCGCCGTCCACGAGGCGGTGGCCGGCGCGGACGACGGACCCGCGCTCCGCGAGCGGGTGGAGAACCGGGTGCGTCCCGCGCTCTCCCGTGCCCAGGCCGCCGTGGAGGGGCTGGTCGAACGCCTCGAGCCCTTCGCCCCGCCCGGAGCCGGGGCGGTGCGACTGGGTGACGCCGAGGCCGTCGAGCCGGCCGAGGACGACGACGTGGCCGAGCGGCTGCGGGGTGCCGTCACCGCGCTGGGCAGGCTGGAGCGTGAGCTGTCCGAGCTCCGTGCCCGGCTGGAACTGTCCGAGACGCTGTCGGAGCCGCTGGAGGGCCGCATTCTCGACCTCCGGTCGGTGGAGCGCCGCATCGCGGCGTCGGTGCACGGCCTCCGGCTGGTCCTCGCCCCGGGGGACGAGGCCTCGGCCTTCGTGCGCTGGCTCGAGTCGCGCGGCCGGGGCCCGAGGGCCAACCTCGTCCTGGCGGCGGCCCCGATCGAGCTCGGCGAGCTGCTCCGCGAGTCGCTGTTCACGCGGGCCGAGACGACCGTGCTCACCTCGGCTACCCTGACCACGCGGCGCCGCTTCGACTTCCTGCGCGACCGGCTGGGCATCGGCCCCGACGCGCTCGCCCAGGCCGAGGAAGAGGTCGAGATCACCGAGCATATCGTGCTGTCGCCCTTCGACTTCCGGAGTCAGGCCCTGCTCGCGGTCCCGACCGATCTGCCGGAGGCGGGTCCCGGTGCCCACGGCTTCGACGAGGCCACCGCGGTCGTGCTCGAGGAGTTCGCGGCGATCACGGACGGGGGGGTGTTCGCGCTCTTCACCTCGCACTCGGCGCTCCGGCGCGTCGCGACGGCCCTGCGCGAGGCCGGCGTCGACGGTCGATGGCCGCTCTTCGTGCAGGGCGAGGTCGACCGGTACCGGCTCCTCGACCGCTTCGTCCGCAGCGGGCGTGGCGTCCTCCTCGGAACCTCCTCGTTCTGGGAGGGCGTCGACGTGCCCGGGGAGCCGCTCCGGGGGCTGCTCATCCAGAAGCTCCCCTTCAGGGTGCCCACGGAGCCCATCACCGCCGCCCGCATGGAGGCACTCCAGCGGCGGGGAATGGACCCGTTCCAGCACTTCATGCTTCCGCACGCGGCGCTCCGACTCAAGCAGGGATTCGGTCGCCTCGTCCGTGCCCGCACGGACCGCGGCGCCGTCCTGATGCTCGACGACCGGATCCTGCGGAAGCGGTACGGGCGATATCTCCGCGAGTCGCTCCCGGACGCGCCGCTGGTGAAGGGCGCGTGGGTCGACGTCCGACGCCGGATCCGCGACTTCTACGACGGGCCGGCGGCCCTTGGAGGCGCGCGGGGGCCTGCCTAGATTCCGCGCGGCCGGAAGGGCCGGCCCCTCACCCCGAACACCCGGACGAGACGATGACGCGCATCTTCGGATTCGGCATCGGCATTCTCTACCTCGGTATCGCGTACGGGGCCCTGACGCGGGCCAACCAGGGCTGGGCGACCGGCTACGAAGACGTCGGCTTCTGGTGGACGGTCATCGCGGTCATCCTGGCCATCGCCGCGACCGGAGCCCTCGTCGGGACCTGGCTCCACACGCGGCCCCGCGAGGGCTGAACCGGCGACGCGCCCGCGCGCCGTAGCGCGCCCGGGCCCGAACGACTACAACGAGGGGCCGCCCGCACCGTCGGGCGGCCCCTCGCTTCGATCCACCGCCCCCGGGACGGGACGCCCATGAACGCCATTCGACCCTCGAAGATCGTCTGCGTCGGCCGCAACTACGCCAAGCACGCGGCGGAGCTCGGCAACGACGTGCCCAGCGAGCCGCTCATCTTCCTCAAGCCCCCGTCCGCGCTGGTCTCCGACGGCGATCCGATCGTGATGCCCGCCGGAGTGGGGCGGGTCGACTTCGAGGGGGAGATCGGCGTCGTGATCGGGACCCGGGCCCGCAACGTCGATCGTGCGGACGCGTGGCGCCACGTGGAGGCGCTCGTCGCTCTCAACGACGTCACCGCGCGGGACCTCCAGAAGACGGACGACCAGTGGACGCGGGCCAAGGGCTTCGACTCCTTCTGCCCGGTCGGCACGCCGGTGCCGGTCGGCGAAGTGGACCGAGACGCCCTCGCGGTCACGACTCGCGTCAACGGGGAGGTGCGCCAGCAGGGCTCCGCGACGGAGATGGCCTTCGACATCCCGGCCATCCTGGAGTTCGTTTCCGGCATCATGACCCTCGAGCCGGGCGACCTCGTCGCCACCGGCACGCCGGACGGGATCGGCCCGCTGGCGGCGGGCGACGTCGTCGAAGTCGAGGTCGCCGGGGTGGGGACGGTCCGCAATCCGGTCGTGCAGGGCTGATGCCGCGCACCACGGCCCGCTTCGGGTCGCTCCCCCCGTACCCGCTGGCGGAGATGAAAGCGATCCGCCGGCGCATCGAGGCCGAAGGCGCCGACGTCATCGATCTCGGCGCGGGGGACGCACCGCTCGACCCTCCCCCGGCCGTCGTTGAGAAGCTATGTGAGGTGGCAGGAGACAAGTCTCACTCCCGCTATGCGTTCCAGCTTGGCCTCCCGGCGTTCCGGGAGTCGGTGGCGGCCTTCATGTCCGAGCGCTTCGGGGTCACCGTGGACCCGTACCGCGAGATCCTGCCCCTCATCGGATCGAAGGACGGGATCGCGCATCTCCCGTTCGCCTTCGTCGGGCCGGGCGACGCGGCGATCATGCCCGACCCGGGCTATCAGGCGTACCGTGGCCCCGTGCTGCTGGCCGGGGGCGACCCGCACATGGTCCCGCTCCGCCCCGACCACGACTTCCTCGTCCCGCTGGGGGACGTCCCGGCCGACGTCGCGGCGCGCTCGCGCATCCTCTACCTCAACTACCCCAACAACCCCACCGCGGCGGTGGCGCCCGACGCGTACCTCGAGGAGGCGATCGAGTTCAGCCGACGCCACGACCTGCTGCTCGCCTACGACAACGCCTACTCCGAGTTCGGCTTTAACGGCTATCGCCCCCGCAGCATCCTGGAGTTCGACGGCGCGCGCGACGTCTCCCTCGAATTCCACTCGCTGTCCAAGACGTACAACATGACCGGGTGGCGGCTGGGTTGGGCGACGGGTGGCGCGGAGCTGATCCAGGCCCTCTCGAAGGTGAAGACGTTCATGGACACGGGGCAGTATCTCGGCATCCAGGCGGCGGGTGTGGCCGCGCTAGAGAGCTGGGCTACGTGGGTGCCGCAGAACATCGCCCGCTTCGAGCGCCGGGCCGAGCGTGCGACGCAGGCGTTTCGCGCGGCGGGATTCGACGTCGAGATGCCGCGGGCAACGATGTACCTGTGGGTCCCCGTCCCAGGAGGAGAGCCGTCCGAGGCGTTCGGGCTGCGAGCGCTGGAGTCGGAGGGGGTGATCGTGCTGCCGGGTGCGTCGCTGGGCGCCGGAGGAGAGGGCTTCTTCCGCGTGGCCCTCACGGAGGACGAAGACCGCCTCGACGAGGCGGCCCGCCGGCTCTCCCGGCTCCTCTCGTGACGTCGCCCGGAACGCGGGCAGGCCCGAGGAACCGCCCCTCGGAGGCGGTTTAGCAATTCTCATGGACGATCGGCCCGGGGAGACGGAGCACCTGCGCGACCGGGCCTGGCACGACAGCCGGGGCCTGGGCTCCCGGCGTGTCCGCCTCCTGGCCGCCGCGCTCTCCGTCGCGGCGCACCTGGTCGCCATCGTCCTGTACACGACCGCCCTCAGGGTCATCACGCCCGAAGGCCTCACCGTCCCGGTGCGGGTCGACGCCGAGCCCGATCAGGGGGTCGACCTCATCCAGCTCGTGGAGCTCGACGAGGAGGAGCCGGCGCCGCCGGAGGAGCCCGAGGAGATCGAAGAGGTGACCGTGGCCGGGGACGTGGCCCGTCCGCCCTTCATCCCCAGCCCCATCACCGGAGAGCTGGTGCCCCCGGGTCCCACCGCCGCCGAGCAGCTGCGCGTGAACCTGGTCGACGCCCGGCTGTGGGCGGAGCCGCCGCCCGAGTTCTACGAGCTCTCGATCGAGGAGCGCGAGGAGCTGCTGGCGTCGGCCCGCATCGTCGAGTGGTACGACTCCGTCTCCGCCGCACGGGCCGCCGACGCGCGGCTCACGGACTGGACCTTCACCGACGGGCAGGGGGGGCGCTGGGGCGTCGCGGACGGCCGCATCTACCTCGGGGACTTCGCGATCCCGATCCCGGTGAGCTTCGGCGTTCCGGTGGGCAAGCGGGACGAGTACGCCCGTCGCGTCTGGGAGTTCGACGAGATCCAGCGGCAGAGTCAGCAGTACCTGATCCAGCAGGCGTGGAAGGAGCGCTCGGCGGCGATCCGGGCCCGACGGGACCGCGAGCGGGCGGAGGCCAGAGGCGACACCCTCGGCATCCGGTGACGAGCGCGCAGGCACGGCGGGGGCGGGCCGGTTCCGCGCGGCGCCGAGCCGCGCCATCTTTGGCGCTTCCTTCGGCCGCCACGGCCGTCGTTTCGAGCCCGCCGCCCCGTCCCTCCGACCAGATCTGGGAGTCCCCGTGAGCCAGGAGCTGTCTCCGCGCCTCGATCCCCGCTCGATCGAACCGGCGCGGTACCGCGCGTGGCAGGAGGGTGGCCACTTCCACGTCCCGGCGTCGGCGGTGCTCGAGGAGGGAAGGGACCCGTTCGTCATCGTGATCCCGCCGCCCAACGTGACCGCGGCGCTGCACATGGGGCACGGGCTCAACAACACGGTGCAGGACGTGCTGATCCGGTGGCGTCGGATGCAGGGCCGGGCCAGCCTGTGGGTCCCCGGGACGGACCACGCGGGCATCGCCACGCAGAACGTGGTGGAGCGCCAGCTGGCGAGCGAGGGCCTGCACCGGCACGATCTGGGGCGGGAGAAGTTCGTCGAGCGGGTCTGGGCGTTCGTCGAGGAGACCGGCGGCACCATCCTCGAGCAGCTCAAGGCGATCGGCGCGTCGTGCGACTGGGAGCGGACACGCTTCACCCTCGACGACGATCTGGTGCGGGCCGTGCGCGAGGTCTTCGTGTCCCTGTACGAGAAGGGGCTCATCTACCGCGGCGAGTACATCATCAACTGGTGCCCGCGCTGCCTCACGGCGCTCTCCAACGAGGAGGCCGAAGGCGAGGAGACGGACGGACACCTCTGGCACATCCGCTACCCGATCGGTGACGAGGCGGCCGGGGCGGCGGAGTCGGCCCGCGACGCCGGCGCCGAGTCGATCGGGCAGCTCCCCGACGGGCGCTGGTACCTGACCGTCTCGACCACCCGGCCCGAGACGATGCTCGGCGACACGGGCGTGGCGGTCTATCCGGGAGACGAGCGGTACGCGGCGCTCGTCGGCGCGAGCGCGGAGCTTCCGCTCACCGGGCGCACGATCCCCATCGTGGCGGACCGGCACGTCGATCCGGAGTTCGGCTCTGGGATGGTCAAGGTCACGCCGGCGCACGACAAGAACGACTTCGAGATCGCCGGGCGGACGGGCCTCGACCTGCTCGACGTGATGACGCCGGACGCGCACCTGAGCGACGACGCCCCGGAGGCGTTCCGTGGGCTCGAGCGCTTCGAGGCGCGCGAGGCGGTGCTCGCGGCGTTGGAGGCGGAGGGGCTGCTGGCGGGCCGGGACCCGCACACCCACTCGGTGCCGCACTGCTACCGCTGCGGCACGGTGGTCGAGCCACGGCTCTCCGAGCAGTGGTTCGTGAGCATGAAGCCGCTCGCCGAGCCGGCCCTCGAGGCCTCGCGCGACGGCAGCGTCACCTTCACGCCGGCGCACTGGAAGAAGGTCTACGAGCACTGGATGGAGAACATCCAGGACTGGTGCATCTCCCGTCAGCTCTGGTGGGGTCACCGGATCCCGGTGTGGTACTGCCCGTGCGGCGAGACGATCGTGGCCCGGGAGGACCCGACGGCGTGCCCGAAGTGCGGCGCAGCCGAGCTGGAGCAGGATCCCGACGTGCTCGACACCTGGTTCAGCTCCCAGCTCTGGCCCTTCTCGGTCTTCGGGTGGCCGAAGGAAGGCGACGACCTGAAGGCGTTCTATCCCGGGCACGTCCTGTCGACGGCGCCCGAGATCCTCTTCTTCTGGGTCGCCCGCATGATCATGATGGGCTACGAGTTCATGGGGGAGACGCCCTTCCGGCACGTGTACCTGCACGCCACGGTGCGCGACAAGTACGGCCGGAAGATGTCCAAGTCGCTCGGCAACGGGATCGACCCGCTCGAGGTCGTGGAGCGGCTCGGCGCCGACGCCATGCGCTACACGATCGTGAGCCAGGCCGCGGTGGGGACCGACATCAGCCTCGACCACGAGGACGTCGATTCCGCGTTCGCCAACGGGCGCAACTTCGCCAACAAGATCTGGAACGCGGGCCGCTTCGCGCTCATGAGCCTCGGCGACGCTCCGGTGCGCCCCCTCGAGGAGGTGGCCGGCGACCTCACCCCCGAGGACCGGTGGATCCTCTCGCGGCTGGCCGGCGCCGCCCAGGACGCCACCCGCAACCTCGAGCGATTCCGCCTCCACGAGGTCGCCGAGGGGCTCTACCACTTCTTCTGGGGCGAGATCTGCGACTGGTACCTGGAGCTGGTCAAGAGCCGTCTGGCGTCGGACGACGCCACGATCCGGGAGGCCGCCCGCTCCACGCTGGTGGCCGTGCTCGACAGCGCGCTCCGGCTCCTGCACCCCGTCGTCCCCTTCGTGACGGCGGAGCTCTGGGGTCGCCTCCCCCGGCCGGAGGGCGTGGAGTGGCCCGAGGACCTCATCGTGGCGCCGTGGCCGGAGGACCTCGGCGCCTGGCGGGACGAGGACGTGGAGCGCCGCTTCGACGGATTCCGGGCGCTCGTCGTGGAGGTCCGTCGGCTGAGGAAGGAGTACGGGGTCGGCGAAGGTCAGCGCGTCGGCATCCACGTCACCGGCGGCCCGAACGGCTTCGCCCCGGCGATCGCCTCGGAGGGCCTCGTCCTCGACCAGCTGGCGCGTGTCGATCGGGTCGAGACGGAGCCGGGTGAGGGCGTCGGCGCGCACGCGGTGCTCCCCAACGGCGCGGAGCTCTTCCTCCCGCTCGAGGGGGTCATCGACGTCGAGCGCGAACGGGCCCGGATGAGCGGCGAGGCCCAGAAGCTCGACGGACTGCTGGCGGGCGCTCGCAAGCGGCTCGAGAACGAGAAGTTCGTCTCCAACGCGCCGGCCGAGGTCGTCGAGAAGGAACGCGAGAAGGCGGCCCAGCTCGACGAGCAGGTCCGGAAGCTCCGTGAGAAGCTCGCGGGCCTGGAGGGCTGACCCGATCGCCGCCCGGGCGGGTCGGCGCCGCGCGGGGCGGTGG
>CALJLC010000143.1 GCA_937982605.1 uncultured Gemmatimonadales bacterium
GGCTCCGGGGCCGGTCTCTCGACGCGGAAGATGTCGCCGCACGAGCTGCACCGCGCGTTCACACCCCGCTCGGGGATCTTCGCCGGATCGACCGGGAACGCGGAGGAGCACGACGGACACGTGACGGTGATGACCATGATGATCGGGGTTCAGGTGTTGATCTTGGCGCGGCGATTCCGCTTGTCGGAACCGGCAAGAGCGGCTTCATCGGCGGCCGACGCCGTCGGCAACGCCGGGGACTGGTGACGGCGATCGACCACGTACTTCGAACCGGGCAGCGACTTCGCGTACGTCTTCATCTCGGCCGCGAGCTCGCTGATCTGCCCGGTGTGCTCGAACTCCTGGAACTGGTTCGTGACGACGCCGATCGAGAGCGCCATCAGCGGGATGCGGTGAATGTTGCCGCGACGGTCCTTCCCGAGGAAGTACCCGGCCTTGCGGTCCTCTTCGGTGTACTGGTACGGGATCAGCTCGTCGAAGAGGTTGATGATCTCGTCGCAGGTCGCCTCGAGGTGCTCCAGCGAGAGGTTGAAGATGAAGTCGTCGCCTCCGATGTGGCCCACGAAGCCGCCCGGCGCCAGCCCCCGCACGATGTCGCGCAGGATCCGGGAGAGCATCCGGATGACGCCGTCGCCGAAGGCGTAGCCGTACCGGTCGTTGAACTCCTTGAAGTGGTCCAGATCGGCGTAGCAGACCGCGAACTCCTCGCCCGCCGTGAGCCGACGCTGCATGTCCCGGGCGATGTGGTTGGTCCCGGGCAGCCGCGTGGTCGGATGGACCGAGACGTCCCGATCCGCCCGACGCAGCACCTGCTCGAGCCGAAGGAGCTTCTCCTCCTCCGGAAGATCCCCGCGCAGCACCTCGTCGGCGCCGGCCGCCAGGAAGCCCGACGAGGCGTCCGGGGCACCCCCGTCCAGGAGCACCACGATCGGCACGATCGCCGTGAAGGCGTCGCCCTTGAGCCCCCGGCACAGATCCCCGACCTCCTGCGGATCACCGCCGGCGTCGAGGATCAGGCACCCCGGAAAGGTCCGGTTGAGAAGGGCCCGGACGTCGTCCACCTCCTCGACGGCCTCGAGCTCCCGGCCACCGGACTCGGCGAAGCGACCGACGAGGTCCGCCGACTCCGCGCGACCGGCACCGAAGTACAGGATGGTCTTGTCGGAGGCCATGGATCCTCGGAGGGGAGCGGCGTCAACGGGACGTTACCCTGCACGCAGGGCAAGGTCAATCAATCCCGGGGCAGCTTGCGGAGGACCACGAAGTCGATGTGGCGAGCTTCCTTGTCGACCCGCGCCACCTGCACTTCCACCCGCTCTCCGAGACGATATCGGCGCCCTCCGCGCTCCCCGACCAGCACGAGGTCGCGCTCGTGGAAGTGGTAGTAGTCGTCGAGCCCGCTCACGTGAACCAGCCCCTCCACGAAGACGTCCTCGAGCGTGACGAAGAAGCCGAACGCGGCCACGCCGGAGATCCGTCCCGCAAAGACGTCGCCGAGGTGGCGCTCCATGAACTCCACCTTCTTGAGCGCCACCGAGGCCCGTTCGGCCTCTTCGGCGGCCCGCTCGCGGGCGCTCGACCGCTCGGCCTCGCGCGCCAGCGCCTCCCGGTCCGGATACGGCTCCGCCCGTCCGTGGACGAGCACGTCCGTGAGGACCCGGTGCACCACCAGGTCGGGATAGCGTCGGATCGGAGAGGTGAAGTGGACGTACCCGGGTGACGCGAGCCCGAAGTGCCCGAGGTTCAAGGTGTGGTACCGCGCCTTGGCCATCGAGCGCAGGACGAGATTGCTGACCAGCGCCTCTTCGTCCCGCCCTCGCACCCGCTCGAGCAGATCCCGTACATCCTTGGGGCGCAGCGTCTTGCGCCTCGACACTTCGAGTCCGTACCGAGCCAGGGTCTCGCGCAGCGCCTCCACCTTCTCGGGAGCGGGCCGCTCGTGCACCCGGTACATCGTGGAGAGGTCGCGGGCCTCGAGATCGGCGGCCACGACCTCGTTGGCGAGGATCATGAAGTCCTCGATCAGCCGGTGCGCCTCGAGGCGCTCGCGCTTCCGGATCTCGACGGGAAGACCCTCGTCGTCGAGGATCACCTTCGCCTCGGGGAGATCGAGGTCCAGCGCACCGCGCTCGAAGCGACGCTTCCGCACGCGCCGGGCCGCGTCGTCGAGCATGCGGAGGGCCTCGTCGACCTCGTCGGAGATGCGACCGCGCCCCTCAAGCACTTCCTGGGCCTCCTCGTAGGAGAGGCCTTCGCTGCACCGGATGACGGTGCGCTCGTAGCGGCGCTCGACGACCGAGGCGCTCTCGTCGAGCACCACGAAGAGGGAGACCGCGAAGCGCTCCCGGCCCGCCTGCAGGGAGCAGACGTCGTTGGACAGCACGGGCGGTAGCATCGGGATCGTCCGGTCCACCAGATACACGCTCGTGCCCCGGCTGGCGGCGTCGAGGTCGACCGGGCTCCCGGGCCGGACGAAATGGGACACGTCGGCGATGTGGACGCCGACCTCGACGGCCCCGTCCTCCCGTCGGGTCACGGAGAGGGCGTCGTCGTGGTCCTTCGCGTCGGCCGGGTCGATCGTGAAGGTGAGCAGCTCGGTCCGATCGACGCGGTCCGGGCCGGGCTCCGACTGGCCGACCCGCGCGGCGTCGGCGGCGGCCCGCTTCACCTCGTCCTGGAAGTCGAGCGTGAGGCCGAAGCCGTACGCCACGGCCAGGACGTCGACGCCGGGGTCGTCGAGACGCCCCAGCACCCGCTCCACCTCCCCCGCCGGACCGACACGTCCCTCCCCGAAGGAGGTGATGCGCACGACGACGACGTCGCCGTCCCCGGCGTCGCCTTCGTCCCCGCGGGCGACCAGGACGTCGCGGCGGAGCCGGACGTCGAGCGGCGTGACGTAGGTGACCTTCCGGCCGCGGTGGAGCGTGCCGACGACGCTCTCCCGGGCACGTTCCAGGACGCGCACGATGCTGCCCTCGTGGCTGCGCCCCCGCGGGCGGCCCTCGATGCGCACCACGACGTGGTCTCCGTCCATCGCGTTGCCGAGCCGATGCGCGGGGACGTAGACGTCGTCACCGGCCGCTTCGGGGCGGACGAAACCGTGCCCGTCCCGCGTGACCGAGACGTGGCCGGAGACGAGATCGATCGAGGCGGAGACGGCGTACCGCCGACCCTTCACGCGGTACACCTTCCCGGAGCGCTCGAGCTCCTGGAGAAACGCGCGGAAGTCCCGATAGTCGTGCGCGCCCACGCCGAGCACCGTCGCGAGCTCCTTGGTCTTGAGCGGTCCTCGGCGGGAGGCCTTCAGCGCCGCCAGGACCCGCTCGGTGCGCTCACGCGCCTCGAGCTCCGCGCTCCAGGCCGGCCCGGAGCCGCCGCCGGAGCGGGTCCGGGAGCGCCGTCCCCCTCCGCGATCTCCGCCGCGGCGTACGCCCCGGCCACCGCGCCCACCGCCCCGGCGGCTCACCGTCCGACCGCCAGGCCGACGGCAGCGTGCCCGCGCTCGCACGCAGCCGCCCGGACCGCCACCCGGCGCACCTCGGAAGGCGTCGCCTCCCCTCGGTGTCTTAAGTATCCGTCGACCGCCGAGACCAGGTGGTTCGCCAGGATCGCGCCGAGGACGTTCGTGGCCTGCCGGTACCGTTCGTCGCTGCGCGAGAGGATCTGCGCGAAGCTCTGCTGATCGTCGGCTGCGCCGCTCCAGTCCCAGAGGAAGTCGGCGCCGTAGCCGCGGGACCCGTAGTAGTCGAGGGCGCGCTGATACGCGGGGTCAGCGGGTGGCGTGGAGGCTCCGCCCGGGAGGAAGAGCGCCACGGCCCGCTCCCAGATCATGCCGTTGTACGTGGTCGCGTCGGTCTCCGGCTGGACGCCGGTCGTGGACGGGTCGAGGTCGAAGGCGCCGGAGCGCGTCCACTGGGTGAGCGTCTCGTAGTAGTCGAAGTCGCCGTCGACCCGCGGCCCGGCCTGGATCCGCGCCCGCTCCCACGCGAAGTCCCGGTATCGGCGCACGAGGTCGGCCCCGGCCGAGCGGCGCTCCGCCCACACGATCCACCCGGCCGCTTCGAGCGCGGCGTAGACCCAGGCCCGCCGCCGCCCCAGCGCGTACTGCCCCGCGCCCGGAAGCACCGCGGACAGCAGCGCCGCCCTTCCCGGCGACACGGAGCCCGAGCCGGTCTCCTGCCGGGGCCGAAACGGCGGAGCGCCCGTCGCGCTCGGCTCGCGGGGACTCCGGCCCTCGTCGACCGGCGCCGTGGCCGACGGCGCCGCAAAGACCGAAGCGGAGGCACGCGGGTGCAGGCGCCTCGCCTCCGGCGACGGCCCCTGCGCGCCGACGTCGCGGACGCACCCCACCAGCGCGACGAGGAGCGCGGCGGCCCGGATCGCGGTTTGCGATCCCGCGGGGGCCATCAGAATCCGATCGAGAACGTGACGTGGACGGGCTCGGTCTCGCCCGTGATCGTGGAGACGGCGAGGGACTTGGCGATCCCGAGGTCGAAGCGCTGGTAGCGGAGCCCCAGCCCCACGCGGGTACCGTCCTCCTGGTTCACCTCCGACCAGGCGTGTCCCGCCCGGAGCGAGAGCGCGTCGGTGCGCCCGGCCCGCAGCTCCGTGCCGAGGTAGACCGAAGTGGAGCCTGGATTGCGGAGCCGGTCCTCGACCTCGAGCGCGATCCAGCCCTGCAGGTCCTCGCGGCCGAGCAGCGCGCTCACGACGTCGTAGGCGCCGGCCATCCGCATGCGCGCCGGCAGCGGGTCCGCCTGCTCCGCGTTGCGGACCTGCAGGCGCGGCCCCAGATGGGCCACGAGCGCTCAGACCCGAAGATTCTCGACCGGGTCGACCTGCACGCCGAGATCGACCGCGTACGTCGTGGCCGTGGTGCCCTCGACGCTGCACAGCCCCCGGCAGGCGAACTGGTAGCGCACGACCTTCAGATTGGCGCCCACCGCGACTCGATCCGTGACGCGCGTGGCGCCGGAGACGATGCCGAGGTGGTTCCGCACGGTCAGCGTGCCGATGTAGTTGCCGAACTCGTCGGTCTGGTCGAATTCGCCCGCGTCGAGCAGGTAGTACGACGCTCCGAGCGCCCCGACCCCCTGCCGGGCGTAGAGCACCGTGGCGGCGGTCGCCGTCCCCACCGTGTGGTCGCCCCGTACCACGACTCCCTGACTGCGGGAGAGCCTGGAAAGACCGGCGGGATTCCACCAGACGGCCTCGACGCCGTCCACCCACGTCATCGCCCGTCCGAGCGCGACGCCCTGGGCTCCGACCGGCAGCAGAAGGAAGAGCGCGCCCTCCACGGGCTCGCCCGCGTCCTGGGCCCGCGCCTCCGCGGGAGGCACGAGCACGCAGAGCACCAGGCTCAGGAGCGCGACGACGTCAGTGAGCTTCGTTCTCATCTTCGGCGGGGACACGGAAGCCGAGCTGCCCCAGATAGGCACGGTTCTTTCGCCACGCGCGGAGCGGCTTCACCCAGAGATCCAGATACACACGCCTGCCCAGAAAGGTCTCGATCTTCGGCCTCGCCGCCTCCCCGATGGCCCGGATCGCCCGGCCCTTCTGGCCGATCAGCATCCCTTTCTGCGACTTCCGCTCGACGTAGATCACGACCTGGATGTACACGGGATCCTGAGACTCCCGGAACTCCTCGACCCGGCAGAAGACCGAGTACGGGATCTCCTGGCGGAACTGCTCGAAGATCGTCTCCCGCACGAGCTCCGCCACGAAGAACCGGACCGGCTCCGTGGCGATGTCGTCCTCGGGGTAGAGGTACGGACCCTCGGGCAGCGCCGCCCGAAGCCGCTCGAGAAGGGCATCCGTGCCCGTGCCGTCGAGGGCGGAGATCGGGAAGGTGGGCGGGTCGCCGAGGTGCTCGGTGGTCCACGACGCCCACGCCGCCACGGCCTCCGGCGGGGCCGCATCCACCTTGTTCAGCGCCACCATCAGGGGGGCGGTCGTACCCTCCAGGGCGGCGAGCAGCCGCTCGGCGTCGGCCGCGGTCGGTGGCCGCGTGGTGTCCGCCACCAGGAGCACCACGTCGGCCTCGGCGAGCGCCTCGAGCGCGGCGCCGAGCATCGAGCGCTGCAG
>CALJLC010000144.1 GCA_937982605.1 uncultured Gemmatimonadales bacterium
GGAGAACTTCGTCCCGCCCACGGACTACCGGTACCCGTTCCTCGACGAGGCCTGAGCGGCCCTTCCGGAGCCCGTCAGAGGAGGTGCGTGACGAGACGGCTGAGCGCCGTCACGCGTCCCGATCCCGGGCTCCGGAACGCCAGGCCGCGGGCCACGAGCCGGCCGAGCACGTCGCGGTCGGCCGGCTCTGGCAGGCAGCGGACGAGCTCCTCCGGAGCGAGGGAGCCGCGCTCCTCGAGCACGCCCCACACCCGGGCCTCGTCTTCCGAGTGCTCGCCCGCCACGGCGAAGATCCCCGGATGCGACTCCACGACCGCCGCCAGCCCCTGCCGCCGGAGGACCGTCTCGATCTGGTCCCGATGCGGCTCGTGGATCCCGCGGAAGACGAAGAGCGCGTCGGGCGGACCGTCGTCGAGGTACTGCTGGAGCAGCTTGGCCACGACCTCGTCCGCGCACGAGAAGTCGATGATCGCGACCTCGGAAAAGTCGATGAGCGACAACGACAGCTTACCCGCACCGACGAGCTGCATCTCGATCGCGGCGCGGACGGCTCGGCCCGTCTGCCGTGTCACCAGGCTCGAATAGAGCGAGGTGACGCTCCGGCGCACGTCGCCGAGCACCTCGCCGAGCACCTGGCTCACGTCGATCGAGATCGGATCCCGCGGCAGCTCTCTCACGGCCGAGCCGCTCCCGGCGGATCGTCCGCCCTGGCCGGAAGGACGATGCTGATCTGCGCGCCCGGCAGCGGAGCGAGGCCGTCGACGAGGGGGGGCGTGTCGTCCCACTCCGGTACCTGCCCGATCCTCGCCGTGCCGCTGCGGATCGTGATCGCGCCGTCCCATCGGCGGACCTGGCGCCGGATCTGCTGGATGCCCTGGCCGCGTCCCGAGTCCGGAAAGCGCGTCAGCCCGTGCAGGAAGGCGGCCTCGAGCGCCGTCGCGTCGCCCCAGCGGTCGCCGTAGCGGGCGGAATGCTCCCCGGAGAGCGATCCCCGGAAGCCGCGCCCGACGTCCATGACCGAGATGACCACCACGAAGCGGCCGAGTCTCTTGGCCCAGTTGTACGCCTGCGCGGCCACCCAGCCCGGCGCGTCGGCGTGCTCGATGATGTTCTGGCACAGCTCGGAGAGCATGACCGAGAACTGGACCGCGGCCGAGGCCGGGTAGCCGAGCTTCGAGGTGAGGATGATCCCGGCCTGGCCCTGCACGCGATCCACGACCTCGTGCACGTCGGCGTTCGACGCCACCGAGGTGATCTCGAGGAGCACGTCGGAGCGGCCCCCCGAGCCGCGCCGGGCCGGCGGCTCGAAGTCGAAGACCCCGCGCGCGGCCTCGAAGAAGCCCATCCGCGCCAGATAGCCGGTCACGTCGGCGCTCTCGGGGAGGCCGAGCCGGGGGAGCGCGCTCTGGTCCCGACCGGCCAGCGTTCCGGCCAGCACCAGGCCGACCATCCCGTCCGGGTCGACCCAGCGCAGGTGGCGCGCGTCGAAGAGCGTCCGCTCCCCGAGGCGCTGGACCGTTTCGTCGAAGAAGCCGTCGATCGAGCGGTGATCGAGCGAACCGGGCACCGAGATGACGTTCAGGACACGACCTCCGCGTGCAGGAGCTGGTAGAGTCCCTCCGCCCCGGTGTGCTCCACGCTGCGCGCCGCCAGCCGGGTGGCGACCCCGGCCGCCTCGGGGACCGGGTCGCCCCGGAGGATCCGGGAGAAGAAGGCGGCCCCCCAGACGTCTCCACAGCCGGTCGGATCGCCGCGGCGGGGCGCCCCGATGGTAACGCTTCCGGACTCGACGCGCCCCCCGCCCGGCCCCGGCGCCGGCCCCGCTGTGCGGAGCCCCCCGCCGTCCACGGTCGACGGCGCCGCCGACCACGCCGCACCCCTGGAGCCGAGGGTCACCGCGGCCAGCGCGCGACCCTCCCGGATCAGCGACTCGAGCAGAGCTCGCGGGTCCGTGCCCGGTGCCGCCAGGCGAGCCTCGTCCTCGTTGAGCTGGACGGCGTCGAAGCACGCCGTCCAGGAGCGGAAGTCGGGGAGCGGGCGCGGGAGTCGGGTTCCGTCGGGCGCGATGCCGAGGAAGAGCGAGTGCAGGTCGGCGTAGATCGGACCGCCGAAGGCGGCGCGCACGGCCCGGCACGTCCGGAGCGTCGCCTCCCGTCCCGAGACGAAGTTGATCAGGAGCGCGTCGCATCCGGCCAGGGCGTCGACGAGCGCCGCCGCCTCCCACGGCGGGACGCCGCCGCTGAGCACCTCCGTGCGCTCGGCGTCGTCCCGGTAGCGGAGCTCCACGCGGTTGTTCGGCTCGCTCACCACGCGGAGGGCGGAGCCATCGACACCGGGGATCGTGGCGAGGAAGTCGCGGGCCGGCGACGCCAGGTCCGAGCCGACCTTCACGAGCGGGCGGACGGCCCACGCGCCCTCGAGCGCCGCGGCCGCCGCCGCGACTCCGTATCCGATCCCTCCCCACCGCTCCACCGGGCGGCCCCGGCCGGCGGCCGGGACGATCCGGTCCCAGACGAGCGTGCCGACGACCCCCAGCGTGGCGGTCAGCGGCGCCGCTCCATGACGAAGACCCCGGCCGCGCCGATCACCCCCGCGGTCTCGGGGAGCGCCCCGGGCACGATGGTGCAGGCGTCGACGGCGCTCTCGAACGCCCGGCGGCGCACTTCGGCCCTCAGCGGGGCGAAGAGGTGCTCCCCGGCGCGCGTCACGCCCCCGACGACGACGATCATCTCGGGATTGAGCGTGTTGACGAGGTTGGCCAGGCCGACGCCGAGGAAGACCGCGGTCTGCGCCATGACCTCACGGGCGAAGTCGTCGCCACGGCGGATGGCTTCGTAGACGGTCTGCGCGGTGAGCCGCCCGAGGTCGCCATCCACGAGGTCCGTCAGGACGGAGCCCCGACCGGCCTCCAGCCCTTCCCTGGCCCGCGCGGCGATGTTCGGGCCCGACGCGTACGCCTCCAGGCAGCCCTGGTTGCCGCACCGGCAGCGGCGGCCGTTCACGTCGATGGTCGTGTGACCGACCTCGCACGCGGAGCCGCTGGCGCCACGGAGGAGCCGTCCACCCTCGATGAAGCCTCCGCCGATCCCGGTCCCGAGCGTCACGCCGACGAGCGACTTCGTGCCGCGCCCGGCACCCTGCCACCACTCGCCGTACGTGGCGCAGTTGGCGTCGTTGTCGAGCGAAGCCGGCAGGCCGAGCGCCTCGGAGATCCGGGCGCGGATCGGATAGCCGCTCCAGCCCAGGTTCGGGGTGGACCCGATGACCCCTCCGCGCAGGTCGAGGGGGCCCGGACAGCCGATGCCCGCACCGAGCACGTCCGAGCGCGAGCCGCCCTCCTCGCTCAGCGCTTCTTCCACGACCTCCCCCGCCATCTCCGCGATGTCGGCGACGGCGGCGTCCGCGCCGCGCTCGGGCTCCGTCGGACGCACCCGAATCGACGCGGGGAGCCCTCCCTGATACGGCACCGCGGCGACGACGAGGTTCGTACCCCCGATGTCGACGCCGACGACCCAGCGCCCGCTCACGGCGACCCCCTCCTCACTCGTCGGCCAGATTCAGCACCGCGAGGAACGCTTCCTGCGGGATCTCGACGGTGCCCACCTGCTTCATGCGCCGCTTCCCCTCCTTCTGCTTCTCCAGGAGCTTGCGCTTCCGCGAGATGTCACCGCCGTAGCACTTGGCCGTCACGTTCTTGCGCAGGGCCTTCACGTTGGTACGCGCCACGACGTTGTTGCCGATCGCCGCCTGGAGCGCCACGGCGAACTGCTGCCGCGGAATCAGGTCCTTGAGCCTGCGCACGAGGTCACGCCCGTACTCGAAGGCCTTGTCCCGGTGGATGATGACGCTGAAGGCGTCGACGGGATCGCCGTTGACCAGTATGTCGAGTCGGACGAGGTCGTCCGGCCTGTACTCCCTGAACTCGTAGTCGAGCGCTGCATATCCGCGCGTGCCGCTCTTGAGCCGGTCGTAGAAGTCGAGGACGATCTCGGAGAGCGGAAGCTCGAACGAGAGCTCGACCCGCTGCGTGTCGAGATAGCTCATTCCCTTGAAGACGCCGCGCCGGTCGTAGCAGAGCTTCTGCACGTTCCCGATGTACTCGGACGGACACAGGATACGCGCCGCCACGATCGGTTCGGAGATCGTCTCGATGCGACCGGCGTCGGGTAGCGCGGTCGGGCTCTCCAGCGTGAGCGAGGTCCCGTCGGTCAGCTCGACGTGGTATTCCACGTTCGGAACCGTCGTGATCAGATCGACGTCGAACTCCCGCTCGAGGCGCTCCTGGATGATCTCCATGTGCAGCAGCCCGAGGAAGCCGCAGCGGAATCCGAAGCCGAGCGCGGCCGAGGTCTCGGGCTCGTACTGGAGGGAGGCGTCGTTGAGCCGGAGTCGCTCGAGGGCGTCCCGAAGGTCCTCGTAGTCGTCCGCGTTCGTCGGGTAGAGCCCGGCGAACACCATGGGACGCACTTCCTGGTAGCCGGGGAGAAGCTCCGAGGCGGGCCGGTTCGCGTCGAGGATCGTGTCGCCGACCTTGGTGTCGCCGACCTCCTTGATCGCCGCCACCACGTAGCCCACCTCGCCCGGACCGAGCTGCTTCTGCTTGATGCGACCGAGGCGCATGCAGCCGACCTCGGTCACCTCGTAGGAGACGTCCGCGTTCCCGAAGGTGATCTCCATGCCCGGCTTCAGCACGCCGTCGACGACGCGCACCGACGGGACGGCCCCGAGGTACTTGTCGTAATAGGAGTCGAAGATGAGCGCGCGCAGGGGCGCGTCGGCGTCCCCGACCGGCGGGGGCACCCGCGCCACGACCGCCTCTAGGATCTCCTCGATGCCCACCCCCTCCTTGGCGCTGGCCAGGAGGATCGTCTCGGGCTCGACGCCGAGGAGGTCCGCCACCTCGTCCCGGCGCTTGTCGGGCTCGGCGCCCGGCATGTCGATCTTGTTGATGACGGGGATGATCTCGAGGTCGGCCTCGAGCGCGAGGAAGAGGTTCGACAGCGTCTGGGCCTGGACACCCTGGGTGGCGTCGACGACGAGGATCGCGCCCTCGCACGCGGCGAGCGACCGGGACACCTCGTAGGTGAAGTCGACGTGTCCCGGGGTGTCGATCAGGTTGAGCTCGTACGTGTGACCGTCGGCGGCCGCGTACTCCATGCGCACGGCGTGCAGCTTGATCGTGATGCCGCGCTCCCGCTCGAGCTCGTTGTTGTCGAGCACCTGCTCCCGCATCTGACGCTGATCGAGCGTGCGCGTCCCCTCGAGAAGCCGGTCCGCGAGGGTCGACTTCCCGTGGTCGATGTGCGCAACGATGCAGAAGTTGCGGATGCGGTCGGTCTGCACGGGGCTCGTTGCCGGGGGTGGGATGCGGAGCCGGGAAAGTTAACCGAGCCGCGGACCCCCTCGTACCCCACCCACCCCGGCGGCGGCGGATCGCGCCAGGGTGCGCGACCGCCCGCTTCCCGCGCCGGCGTCGGCGTGCCCC
>CALJLC010000145.1 GCA_937982605.1 uncultured Gemmatimonadales bacterium
GTTCCTCCCGACGGGTCCCCGAACCCCGTCACGCCGGTGGCGCTCTCCTCCATCCCGAGCCACTCCGGCAGCGGCGATCCCGGAAGCGCGTACGCGGCCCCCGCCGACACGACGAGGATCGCCGCGGCCCGCCGGAGGTGCCGGGCCCGGTCCAGTCGACGCTCGCCGCGAGAGCGCTGCGCGTCGAGGCGGGCACGGACCCGGGCCTTCGCCTGCTCCACGGACACCGGTGCGTCCGACGCCCTCAGGAGGTCGTCGATCTCCTGCGATCTCGCCTCGGCTGCGGAGAGGGCGTGCCGGCAGCTCACGCACGTGCGGACGTGCTCGCGCGAGGTGTCATCCACGGGCTCGCCGTCGCGCACGGCCAGAAGGAGCCCTTCGTCTACGTGGTTCATGCGGCCTCCCCGGCCTTGCGAACGGCCTTCTCGAACCGGGCCTCCGCCCGGGCCAGGATCGTCCCGACCGAGCTGGCGGCCAGTCCCACGGCCTCCGCGATCTCGGCGTAGCTGAATCCCGAATGACGCATCAACAGGACCTCCCGGTCTCGTTCGGACAGCGTGTCGAGGGCCGACCGCGCGAGGTCGCGCGCTTCGGCCCGTTCCAGGCTCCGATCGGGTGCTTCCGCGCCCGACGGGCCCTCGTGATGGATTTCCAGGAGCCGCTTCCGGTTCGTCTCCGTCCGGTACCGGTCGCGCACCAGGTGCGTGGCGGTCGTGAAGAGCCACGCGCGCACCCCCTCGGGCGCGCCGCGCAGATCGTTGCCGAAGAGGCGGAACATGCTTTCCTGAGCGATGTCCTCGGAGACGTCGGGGTCGCCGGTGAGGCGCTGGCAGTAGCGGACCAGGTCCGCGTAGTGCGCGTCGAAGGTGGCGTCGAAGTCCAACGTGGCTCCCGGTGGGTCCGATGGCGTCGGCGGAGGGTTCGTGACGTACCCCGCCGACCCGTCCGTGGCGCACCCGCGCCCCGGCTCCGTGGTTGAGACGAGCGAGGGCGTCACCACGTGACACCCGTCCGCTCCGTGCGACCCGTCGGCCCGGGTCGCGTTGCCCCCGCCCGGAGGTGGGCTCACCTTTTTCGCCGGCGGGCCGGAACGGAGCGCTGCTCCGGACCGGCCCCTCGTCGTCGGCCTCCTCGGGCCGCGACCGAGGCTCACGATGAACGTTGGGAGAGAGTCCATGCGACCGCATGTCGCCCCCGGCCGGTCCCGGCCCCCTTCGCCCCGGGCGTTGGCCCTCGCGGCCGTCACCGCCGTGTCGATGCCGGGCGCGCTCGCTGCGCAGGAGCCCGCGCTCACGGCGGACGACTACGCCCGCGCCGAGCGCTTTCTGACGCAGCACACCGACCCGCTGGTGTACCGCGCCACGGTGAGCCCCGAATGGCTCGACGACGGTCGGTTCTGGTATCGCAACGACGTGCCCGGCGGCCACGAGTACGTCCTGGTCGACCCCGTGGCCGCGCAGAAGGGCCGGGCGTTCGACCACGACCGGATCGCGACGGCGCTGTCCTCCGCGCTGGGCGAGACGTGGACAGGTCTCGGCCTGCCCGTGGGCTCGCTCGACTTCGACGAGCACGACCTCCTGATGGAAGTCGAGGAGCACGGGCTCGTGCGCTGTGATCTCCTCGACTACGCGTGCGAGCGCGCGACGCCGGAGCTCGCGCCGGTGGGCTCCGGCGAGATCGTGTCGCCGGACGGCCGCAGCGTCGTCTTCATCCGGGGGCACGACCTCTGGGTGCGCGACCGCGCCACGGGGGAGGAGACGCGCCTCACCGACGACGGGGTCGAGGACTTCGGCTACGGCACCAACAACGCGGGCTGGGTTCGACGGGACCGGCCGGTGGTGAAGTGGTCCCCGGACTCGCGAAAGATCGCGACCTTCCAGCACGACGCGCGTGGGGTCGGGATGATGTACCTGACCCGCACGAAGGTGGGTCATCCGGAGCTCGACGCCTGGCGCTATCCGCTCCCGGAGGACACGGTCATCTTCCGGGTCCACCGAGTGGTGCTCGACCTCGATCGGCCCGCCGGGGACCATGTCGTCCGGCTCGACATGGAGCCCGACCAGCACCGCTCCACGTGCAGCGACCACATCGAGTGCGGGGGGCGGCTCGGTGACCTCGAGTGGAGCGCCGACAGCCGGCACTTCGCGTTCGTCTCGTCGTCACGGGACCACAAGGTGGCGCAGGTGCGGATGGCCGACGCGCGGACCGGTGCCGTGCGCGATGTCTTCCGCGAGGTCGAGGAGACCTTCTACGAGTCGCAGAGCGGCTGGCGCTACCTGTCGGGGTCGAACGAGATCCTCTGGTTCTCGCAACGCGACGACTGGGGGAACCTCTTCCTCTACGACGCCACCACGGGCGCCCTGAAGCGGAAGGTCACCACCGGCGACTGGAACGCCCTCGACATCCGGGACGTCGACGAGGAGCGTCGCACCGTGACCTTCGTCGGCAACGAGCGGGAGCCCGGCGATCCGTACTTCCAGTACCTCTATCGGGTCGGTCTCGACGACGGCGCCGTGACGCTGCTCACGCCGGACAGCGCCAACCACGTCGTGTCGCTCTCGCCCGACGGGGACTTCATCGTCGACTCCTACTCGACGCCGGTCGTGCCGCCCGTCACGGTCCTGCGCGATCGGGACGGCCGCGAGGTCATGACGCTCGAGGAGGCGGACATCTCCCGCCTGGTCGCCTCGGGATGGCAGCCGCCGATGCCGTTCATCGTGAAGGCGCGCGACGGGGAGACCGACCTCCACGGTCTGCTCTTCCGTCCACTCGACTTCGACCCGTCCCGGACGTATCCGGTGGTCAACTACCTCTATCCGGGGCCGCAGTCCGGCTCGGTCGGTTCCCGCTCCTTCCGGGCCTCGCACCGGGACCTGCAGGCGATCGCCGAGCTCGGCTTCGTCGTCATCGAGCTCGACGCGATGGGCACGCCGATGCGCTCGAAGACGTTCCACGAGGCGTACTACGGGAACATGGGAGACAACGGCCTTCCGGATCAGATCGCCGGGATCCGGCAGCTCGCCGAGCGCCACCCCTGGATCGACATCGAGCGTGTCGGGATCTACGGGCACTCGGGCGGCGGCTTCGCCGCGGCGGGCGCCATCATGCGCTATCCCGACTTCTACGACGTCGCGGTGTCCCAGGCGGGCAACCACGACAACCGGAATTACGAGGACGACTGGGGCGAGAAGTGGCAGGGCCTGCTCGAGGTGTACCCCGACGGCACCACCAACTACGACAACCAGGCCAACCAGCTCCAGGCCGAGAACCTCCGCGGCAAGCTCCTCATCGCCCACGGCACGATGGATACGAACGTGCCGCCTTCGAACACGATGCTGGTCGTGGACGCGCTCATCGCGGCCAACAAGGACTTCGACCTGCTCATGCTCCCGAACCGTGGGCACGGCTTCGGCAACGAGCCGTACATGATGCGCCGGCGGTGGGACTACTTCGTCCGCCACCTCCTCGGCGCCGAGCCCCCCGCGGGGTACGAGATCGGGCGCATGGCGCGGCCGGTCGGGGAGTAGCGCGTCACGTTTCCCGGGGTTCCGGCGTATGACTTGCATCGGGGGCTTGGAAGAAGCGGGCGCGCCGCCGAGCGCCCGCTCGGGTGAGGCATGATGAGGTTGCGACAGCTTCTGTGGATCCTGGTGGCCCCGGCGGTCATGGCGTGCGACGCCGGGCTGTCCGAGCCGGTCGACGGCCCCTTCCTGGGGGTCCAGGCGGAGCTGTACCTGAACCAGGCGCTCGACGTCATGGAGCTCAACTCCATCCGTCGGTACGAGATCGACTGGACCGCCTTCCGGGCGCAGGCCCGCGCGGACGCCGAGGCGGCCGGCTCCACCGTGCCCGCGGACGTCTATCCCGCCATCGAGGCCGCGCTCGAGCGGATCGGGGACGGCCACAGCTTCTTCCTCCCGCCCGGTGGCACGGCGCGCGACCCCTCGATCCCGCCGACGTCGGGACCTCCGCCCGCGCCGTCGAGCGCGCTGGTCGCCCCCGGGGTCGGCTATCTGGAGGTCACCACCTTCAACGGCGGCGGTCCGGCCAACGACTCGCTCGCGTCGGAGTACCACGCGCTCATCGAGGCCGTCGACACGCTCGGCACCTCGTGCGGATGGGTCGTCGATCTCCGCGCGAATCTGGGTGGGAACATGTGGCCGATGCTGGCCGGAGTCGGCCCGGTCCTGGGCGAGGACACGGTCGGCTACTTCGTGGAGCCCGACTCGGTGGAGACGCCGTGGATCTACGCGGCGGGCGAGGCCGGGATGCCCGATCAGGTCGTCGCCACCGCCGACCCTCCGTACGCGCTCCTCTCCCCGGGTCCGGCGGTCGCGGTGCTCACCGACGCGGAGACCGCGAGCTCGGGAGAGGCGATCGCGGTCGCCTTCCGGGGCCGGACGGATACGCGCTCCTTCGGCGCGCCGACGTGGGGTGTCTCGACGGCCAACTCCGGCTTCGTGCTGGAGGATGGCGCCGCGATCTTCCTGACCGTCGCCGCGATGGCGGACCGGGAGCGCACCGCCTACGGGATGGAGCTCGTGCCCGACGAGGTCATCGAGGGCGGCGACAAGACCGGCGAGCCGGCGACGGACGCGGTCCTGGCGGCGGCCGTCGACTGGCTCGAGGGCCGCGGCTGCACCTAGGCGGGGTCACGGCCGTACGCCCGAGTCGGGCGCCCGGCCGCACGCGAGCCGAGCCGGCCGAGCGCGCCTATTCCTGGACGGTGACCTTCTCCATCACGACGTCCTTCACCGGCCGGTCCGCCATGCCCGTGCTCACCTTGCCGATCGCCTCGACGACGTCGAGGCCGTCGGTGACCCGCCCGAAGATCGCGTGCTTGCCGTCGAGCCAGGCGGTCGGGGCGAGGGTGATGAAGAACTGCGAGCCGCCGGTGTTCGGGCCGGCGTTGGCCATCGAGAAGATGCCGGCCGCGTCGTGGGCGAGTCCGGGTCCGAACTCGTCGTCAGATCGGAAGAGCACACGTATGAACTCCAGTCACACTGATATATCTCGTA
>CALJLC010000146.1 GCA_937982605.1 uncultured Gemmatimonadales bacterium
GAGGAGCCCGATGATGCCCTCGTGCATGTCGAGTGGCTTCAGCTCCGGAGTCTGCCAGAAGAAGAAGGCCGTGGCCGTGCCCGCGAGCAGGCCCGCGGTGACCCCGGCCGTGGTGGCGCGGCGCCAGTAGAGCGCCGCGACGACCGGCGGAGCGAACTGGCAGATGATCCCGTACGCCGAAGCCAGGAGAAGCACGAGGGAGGAGTCCGGGTCCAGCGCGAACCAGTACGCCGCCGCGCCGGTGAGGAGCACCAGGAGCTGCATGAGGCGCCGCTGCACCGCCTCGCCGAGGTCGACGAACTGCTGAACGCCGTCCTCCACGACCACGGACGCCGAAGCGTGCAGCAGCGCGTCGCCGGTCGACATCGACGCCGAGAGCGCGCCGGCGCAGAAGAGGCCCACCACGAGCGGGGGCATCCCCGTCTCGAGGATCATGAACGGAAGGATGAAGTCGTCCGAGGGCGGCGTGCCGGCGAAGAGGACGCCCGAGAACCCGATCATGAAGATCGGGATCAGGAACAGCTGGAACGTCGGAAAGAGGATCACCGTCCGGCGGAGCGTGTCGTCGTCCTTGGCGGTGAACGCCTTCATGAAGAGGTGCGGCCACATCATCAGCCCGATCGCGCTCACCAGCACGAACGTCGTGTACGCGCCCCACGTCCACGACCCGCCGGCCGCGTCGAGTCCCGGCGGCACGAGCAGCTCCGGGCGCGCCGCCGCGATCTGCTCGAACATCGGGCCGACACCTCCGTACAGGCGGTAGGGCAGGTACAGCCCGAGGGACCAGGCGATCACGATCATGAAGATCCCCTGGAAGGTGTTCGTCCACCCGACCGCCATCGCGCCGGCACGCAGCACGTAGACGATGACGATCCCGTACGCGACCAGGGCGCCGAGCCACAGGGGCACGTTCCCGTCGGTCACCGCTTCGATCACGATGCCTGCGCCGCGCATCTGGATCGTCACGTACGGCACGAAGGCGATGAGGCTCAGCGCCGCCACGATCGCCGAGAGGCCGCGAGACGGGAAGCGGCCCGTGAGGAGCTGCGCCTGGGTCACGAAGCCGTGCCGGCGCCCGAGCTCGGCGATTCGCGGGCCGATCCAGTAGAACGGGGCCATCCCGAGCACCCCGTACGCCAGGATGTAGAAGGCCGCCGCGCCGCGACCGTACGCCCACCCCGGGCCCCCGAGGAAGGCGAACGCGCTGAAGACGGAGGCGCCGGTCACGAAATACATGACCAGGAGCCCGAAGCTGCGGTCCGCCGCCACGTAGCCGGTCACCGACTCCGAGGAGCGGCGGCCCGCGAGGAGGCCGATCGTGAGCGTGACGCCGAGATAGGCGATGATGATGATGGTGACGAGGACCCACTGTTCCATCAGGCGTCGCCCCTCCCGTCGGCGTCACGATGTCGCCGTTCCACCCGGTCGAGGAGGAAGAGCACGCCGACGCTCGCGGCCACCCATCCGGCGATCCAGGCCATCGAGAGCGGGAGCCCGAGCACCAGGGGCCGGATCCGGGCGAAGGGGACCAGCCCCGGCCAGACCACGAAGAAGGTCATCGCCGTGAAGTACACGGCGGTGAGGGCCCGCGCCGTGCGGAGTCTCATCGGCCGCCGCTCACGCGCCGCTTCACGTCGAGCGGGACGCGCGTGCCGTACTCGGTGATGCCCGAGAGCCGGCTGAAGTAGTCGAAGGTCAGCGCGGAGACCGCCTCGACGACGGCCCCGCCGTTGCCGCCGTAGCTCGACATCACCGACCCGACGTACGGACGATCCGGGACGTCGATCAGCGCCCAGACCGTGCTCACGCCCGTGATGCCGCCCGGCTTGAAGGCGATCGGGACCGAGGCGGGCACCGGCGCGCGGATCGGGCCTCCCTTGTACAGCTCGAGGATCTCCCGGACGCGGGCGCACCCGGCTTCGCCCATCGGCAGGTCGCAGGCGGCGATCCGCTCCATGATCCGGGCGGCGTCCCGGGGCGTGGAGAGGTTCTCGTTGCCGCGGGCCGACTCCTCGGGCCGGATCATCTTGCGCTGCAGCAGGGTGTTCGGCGCACCGAGCGATGCCGAGAGCGCGTTGACGGCATCCATCCCGAGCTCGTCGATGAGCACGTTGGTGGCCGTGTTGTCCGAGTGGAGGATCATGTAGATCGCGTAGTCCTCCAACGACAGCGCGGAGCCGCCGTCCGTGAGCACCTGCAGGACCCCGCTGCCCGCGGTGCGCACCCCGTCCGTCATCTCCACACGCCGGCGCAGCAGCCCGGGCTCGGACTCCGCCCGCCGGAAGAGCTCCAGCAGGATCGGGATCTTGATGGCGCTGGCCTGCGGGAAGACGAAGTCGTCCCGCACGGCGAAGCGGTCCCCCGTCGTGAGATCGACGACGTGGAGCCCGGCCACGCCCTCGTACGCGTTCACGACCGCCTCGAGCTCCGCCTGGAGGTGAGCCTTGAGGATCGCGAGCTGCTCGGCCTCCTGCGCCTCCAGGGGCAGGCCGAGCGACCACGGGATCGCGAGGACGGCGAGAAGACGTGCGGCGCGCATGGTTCCTCCGTGAGCGTGACGAAGGGGCCAATCCTAGCGAGGTCGCCGCGTGCTCGCACCCGCGGTCGGGGTCGTCTTCAGCGCCCCCGGAAGTCGGGCTTCCGCTTCTCCACGAAGGCGGCCACGCCCTCCCGTCCGTCCTCCGAGGCGAAGGCGTCCAGGAAGCGCTCCTTCTCGTAGTCGAGGCCCTCGGTCAGGGGCATCTCGTAGGCGGCCCGGATCGCCTGCTTGGCGAGCCTCAGGGAGACGGGGCTCCACCGGGCCATGCGTCCGGCCAGCTCGAGGGCGCGCTCGAGGTGACCGCCCTCCTCCACGAGCACGTCGACGTAGCCGATCCGGTGCGCCTCCTCGGCCTCGAGGAAGTCCCCCGTGAGGCTGATGATCGAGGCCCAGCCGCGGCCCACCAGGCGCGCGAGGCGCTGGGTACCGCCGCCCCCGGGAATCAGCCCGATGCGGATCTCCGCCTGACTGATGCGGACGGTGGCGTCCGCCACGCGCACGTCGCAGGCGAGCGCCAGCTCCGAGCCCCCGCCGATGCAGAAGCCGTGCAGGGCGGCGATCACGGGCTTCGGGAAGTCGGCCACGGTCTCGTAAATGCGCCGCTGCCGGTAGACCTCACGCTGCTCCTCCGCACTACGTGCGTGGAACTCGGTGATGTCCGCGCCGGCCACGAAGGCCTTCTCCCCGGTTCCGTGGATGACCACGACCCGCACGTCGTCGTCCTCGGCCAGGGCGTCGAAGGTCTCCATGAGGAGCCGGCGGACCTCCGCGTTCAGCGCGTTGAGCTTGTCCGGCCGGTTCAGGGTGATCACGGCCACGTGGTCGTCGCGCTTCTCGACGAGGACGGGGGCCTGGCTCATGCGTCGCTCCAGTCGTAGAAGCCCCGGCCGCTCTTCTTGCCGAGCCTGCCGTCGTCGACCATCGAGCGGAGGAGGGCGGGGGGCGCGAAGGCGTCGGAGTCGAGAGTCTCGTGGAGGTACTCCGCGATGCCGAGCCGCACGTCGAGTCCCACGAGATCGGTCAGCTTCAGGGGACCCATCGGGTGCCGGTAGCCGAGCTCCATCGCCTTGTCGATGTCCTCGGGGGACGCCACGCCCTGCTCGACCATCCGGATGGCCTCCATCCCGAGCACGATCCCGAGCCGGGACGAGGCGAAGCCCGGCGCGTCCTTCACGACGATGGGCTCCTTGCCGAGCCGGCGCGCGAAGGCGACCGCGGCGTCCCGCGTGGCGTCCGACGTCTCCGGGCCCCACACGACCTCCACGAGCGCCATGATGTGGACCGGGTTGAAGAAGTGCATGCCCAGAAAGCGCCCCGGATCGGACACGGCGCCGGCGATCCGCCCGATGGAGAGCGACGAGGTGTTCGACGCGAGGATCGCATGGCCGGGCGCGTTCGCGTCGACCTCCCCGAAGATCGTCTCCTTGAGCTCGATCGACTCGGGCGCCGCCTCGATCACGAGGTCGGCCCCCGACACGGCCTCGCCGATCGCCGTCGTCGTGGTGATGGCGTCGAGCGCGGCGTCGCGCTGGGCCTCGGTCACCTTCCCGCGCTCGATTCCCTTCTCGAGGTTGCCCCGGATGCGCTCGAGACCCGCCTCCACGGCGGCGTCCGACACGTCCTGGAGCCGCACCGCGCATCCCGCGGCCGCGCACACCTGCGCGATCCCGTGTCCCATCGTGCCCGCGCCGAGCACCGCCACGGTGTCGATCGTCTTCGTCATGGTCGGTCCCCGCTCAGACGCGCTCGTAGAGGCTGGTGATGCCCTGTCCGACGCCGATGCACATCGAGGCCATTCCACGCGTCGCGGACCGCCTGCGCATCTCGTGGAGCAGCGTGACGACGATGCGGGCGCCCGAGCACCCCACGGGATGGCCGAGCGCGATGGCGCCGCCGTTGACGTTCACCCGCTCCGGGTCGAGCCCGAGCTCGTCCATGCACGGGATCGCCTGGGCGGCGAACGCTTCGTTCAGCTCGACGAGGTCGATGCCGTCGGCGTCCCATCCGAAGCGGCCGAGCGCCTTGCGGGTCGCCGGCACCGGACCGATGCCCATGCGCTGCGGCTCGACGCCGGCCACGGCGCCCCCGACCACGCGCGCCATCGGGGTCAGGCCGAGCGCCTCGGCGCGCTCCGCCGAGACGACCAGGAGCGCGGCGGCTCCGTCGTTGATGCCCGAGGAGTTGCCGGCGGTGGCCGTCCCGTCCTTCTTGAAGACCGGGCGCAGCCGTGCGAGCGACTCGGCGGTCGTGTCGGAGCGGGGATGCTCGTCGGTCTCGACGACCACGGGGTCACCCTTCCGCTGCGGCACGGAGACCGGGACGATCTCGTCGGCGAAGCGCAGCTCCGCCATCGCCCGTTCGGCGCGCTGCTGGCTCTCGGCCGCGAAGGCGTCCTGGGCGCTCCGGCTCACGCCGAACTCCTCGGCCACCACCTCCGCGGTCTCGCCGAGCCCGATCGTCCACTCGGGCGCGAAGGCCGGGTTGGGGAAGCGCCAGCCGAGGACGGTGTCGGCGACCTCGGGGTTGCCTCGGGCGTAGCCGGACTCGGGCTTGAGCATCACGTACGGCGAGCGGCTCATGCTCTCGACGCCTCCGGCCACGAAGACGTCGCCCTCACCGGCGCGGATCGCCTGGGCGGCGGAGAGGATCGCCTGCATGCCGGAGCCGCAGAGGCGGTTGACGGTCTGACCCGGCACCGTCACCGGGACGCCGGTCCGGAGGAGGGCCATGCGCGCCACGTTGCGGTTGTCTTCTCCGGCCTGGTTGATGCACCCGAAGATCACGTCGTCGAGCGATTCGGCGTCGACGCCCGTGCGCGCCAGAAGCGCCTCGATCGTCAGCGCCGCCAGATCGTCCGGCCGCACCGACGCTAGGCCGCCTCCGTGCCGACCGATCGGCGTGCGGACGCCGTCGATGATCCACGCCTCGCGGCTCATCGGTCGACCGCCACCCAGACGCTCTTCACCTGCGTGTACTTCTCGAGCGCGGCCTCCCAGCCGAGGTCCCGGCCGAAGCCGCTCTGCTTGTAGCCACCGAAGGGCGACGCCGAGTCGTACTGGTTGTACGTGTTGATCCAGACCGTACCGGCCTTGATGGCACGGGCCACCCGGTGCGCCTTGCCGACGTCCCGGGTCCAGACGCCCGAGGCCAGGCCGTACATCGTGTCGTTGGCGACCTCGATCGCGTGCTCGACGTCCTCGACGGGGATCACCGAGGCCACCGGGCCGAAGATCTCCTCGCGCGCGATCGTCATCGACGAGTCGACGTCGGCGAAGACCGTGGCGGTCACGAAGTTGCCCTTGCCGTTCACGCTCGTGCGCTCGCCCCCGGCCACCAGGCGGGCGCCTTCGCGCTTCCCGGCCTCCACGTAGCCCAGGACGCGCTCGAGCTGCTCCTCGCTCACGATGGCGCCGAGCCGGGTGTTGCCGTCCATCGGGTCGCCGACCGTCATCTTCTCGGCGCGCTCGGCGAAGGCGCCGACGAAGTCGTCGTAGACCGCGCGCTCCACCAGGACGCGGGAGCCGGCGGCGCAGACCTCGCCCTTGCCGTAGAAGATGCCCGTCGTGGCTCCGCGCACGGCGGCCTTCACGTCGGCGTCGGCCAGCACGATGTTGGGCGACTTCCCGCCCAGCTCGAGCGACACCTTCTTGAGCGTCTCGGCGGCCTCGCGCATGACGATCCGCCCGACCTCGGTCGAGCCGGTGAAGGCGATCGCGTCGACGTCGGGGTGCCGTACGAGGGCGGCGCCCGCGGTCTCACCGAAGCCGGGCACGACGTTGAGGACGCCGGCCGGGAATCCCACCTCGGCGGCCAGCTCGCCGAGCCGGAGCGCCGTGAGCGGGGTCTGCTCGGCCGGCTTGAGGATCACCGCGTTCCCGCACGCGAGCGCCGGCGCGACCTTCCACGCCGCCAGGGAGAGGGGGAAGTTCCACGGCGTGATGCAGCCGACCACGCCGACCGGCTCGCGCAGCGTGTAGTTCAGGAACGGGCCCGCCACCGGGATCGTCTCGCCGTGGACCTTGTCCGCCATCCCCGCGAAGTAGCGGAAGTTCTCGACGACGCTGGGCAGGTCGACCTTGCGGGACTCGACGTACGGCTTGGCGTTGTCCGCCGTCTCCAGCGCGCCGCACTAGTACCCGGCGGCCTCGATCGCGTCGGCGAGCTTCCAGAGCAGGCGCGAGCGCTTGTGCGGGTTCATGTCCCGCCAGTCCGGGTTCTCCATCGCGGCGCGGGCCGCCTCGACCGCGCGGTCGACGTCGGCCGCCTGCGCGGAGGCGACCTTCGTGATGACCTCGCCGGTGGCCGGGTTGACGGTCTAGAAGGTGCCGCCGTCGGCCGCGTCGGCCCACTCGTTTCCGATCCAGAGCCGGCTGCGGATCGTGTCCTGGTCCAGCATGTGCTTCCTCGAGGTTGTGGTCCGATTCGAAAAAGCGGGGCCCGGAGCGCCTCCGGACCCCGCCTTCGACGACGACGACGCGCCGCGCCCCGTCAGCTGCCGGTGAACTCGGCCTTTCGCTTCTCCACGTAGGCGAAGAGGCCCTCCTTGGCGTCGGAGCTTGCGAAGAGCTGCGCCTGCAGCTCGCGCTCGAGCGCCAGGGCGAGCTCGAAGGGCAGCTCCGCGCCGGTCTGGACCGAGCGCTTGATGAGGCCGACCGCCTTCGTGGCCTTGTTGGGGGTCGTGAACTGGTTCGCGTACTCCAGGACCGCCTCCACGAAGGAATCGCGGTCCCCGTGCTCGTAGATCTCGTTGACGAGGCCGTGCTTGTGCGCCTCGTCGAAGCCGAAGGTCGTGCCCTCGGCCATCATCTGGATCGCCACCGGCTTACCGACCAGACGGACGAGGCGCTGCGTGCCCCCCGTGCCGGGCAGGACGCCGAGCGCGACCTCGGGAAGGCCGACCTTGCCGGCGTCCTTGCGGGCAATGCGGATGTCGGCGGCCATCGCGATCTCGAGCCCGCCGCCGACGGTGTGCCCGTTGAGCGCGGCGATCACCAGCTTCGGCGTGTGCTCGAGGCGGTTGAGCGTCTCGTTGGCGTGCAGGCAGAAGCAGTACTTCCAGTCCGGATCGGCCTCGGAGAGCATCCCGATGTTGGCGCCCGCGCAGAAGAACTTCTCGCCGGCCCCCGTGAGGACGATGACCTCGACGTTCTCGTCGAAGCGCGCCTTGATGATGCCCTCGTCGAGCTGGCGCATCATCTCGTGGGTGTAGGTGTTCGCGGGCGGATCGTCGAGGGTGAGGAGGGCGACCTTGCCCTTCACCTCGTAGTGGACCAGAACCGAATCGGACATCAAAGAGCTTCCCCTGGAGTGATGCGCCCGTGCCGGCGCGGGGGACGGCCGTCCCCGCACGCGCGCGGCCGGTATCGACGCTCGTGGACAGCCTGAAAGCTCCCGAAGCCGGAGGCGGGGGTCAACCGGCCGGGGGCGCACCTCGAAGGCTTTCCGGGTCCCGCACGTAATCACGTTGTGTGGGGTAACAGAGACGGTACCTTGAAGTCGGAGTCGTTTCCGCGGAGGAATCCATGACTCGCCGGATCGTGATCGCCCTCGGAGCCGTCGGCGCGCTCATCGCCGCCCCGCCGACGGGCGCAGAGGCCCAGGAGCGCGGCGCCGTGGTTCGGGTCCCGGTGACGGGAGTCGTCGAGTTGGGTCTGGCGCCGTTCATCGAGCGGAGTCTCGAGGAAGCCGTGGCGCTGGGCGCTTCCGCCGTGATCCTCGACATGGACACGCCGGGCGGCCGGGTCGACGCCGCCGAGCGGATCTCCGACGCGCTCACGGACGCACCGATCCCCGTCTACACGCTGGTGAACCGGCGCGCGTACTCCGCGGGGGCGCTGATCGCGCTCTCCACCGACCGGATCTTCATGCGTCCGGGTTCGGTGATCGGCGCGGCCACGCCGGTCGACGGGGGCGGCCAGAAGGCGCCGGAAAAGATCGTCTCGGCCATGCGCAGCCAGATGAGGGCGCTCGCCGAGAACGCCGACCTCGATCCGGAGATCGCGGCGGCGATGGTCGACGAGGACATCGAGATCGAAGGGGTCGTGGAGGCCGGCAAGCTCCTCACGCTCACGACCGAGGAGGCCGTCGAGCTGGGCTACGCCGTCGAGGTCGAGGACCTCGGCACGCTGATCCAGGACCTCGGACACACCGGCGCGACGGTCGTCACCGCCGAGGCGAACTGGGCGGAGCGGGTGGTGCGCTTCTTCTCCAACCCGGTCGTGGCGCCGTTCCTGCTGACGCTCGGATTCCTGGGGCTCATCACCGAGATCAAGACACCGACGTTCGGCATGGCCGGCATCGCCGGAATGCTCTCGCTGGCGCTCTTCTTCGGCTCGCACATGATCATCGGCCTCGCCGGGCTCGAGGACCTGATCATCTTCGGGGTCGGGCTGGCCCTCGTCGGCGTCGAGATCTTCCTCATCCCCGGCTTCGGGATCTTCGGCGTGCTCGGCGCGATCGGGATCCTGGCCGGGCTCTACCTGAGCATGCTCGGGGACCTCTCCATCTCGGCCGACTTCACCCGTGCCGGGCTCGTCCTGAGCACGACGATCGTGCTCA
>CALJLC010000147.1 GCA_937982605.1 uncultured Gemmatimonadales bacterium
GTTCCCCTATCGCGAGCTGGTCCGCCGTGAAGCCGCCGAGTGGGGGATCGACCCGTTCATGATGGCGGCGATCATCCGTCAGGAGTCCGCGTTCAAGGCCGACATCGTGAGCCACGCGGGCGCGGTGGGGCTCATGCAGGTGATGCCCCCGACGGGCGCCGAGCTCGCGCGGGCGCACGGGCCCGACGGCTTCTCGAGGGAGTCGCTCACGCGTCCGGAGGTGAACCTCCACCTCGGCGCAGCCTTCTTCGTGGACATGAGCCGGCGCTACGACCATCAGCTCCCGCTGGTACTCTCCGCGTACAACGCCGGGCCGACCCGCGCCACCCGCTGGCGGCGCTACCCGGAGGCGGTCGATCCGCTGCGCTTCACCGAGCGGATCCCGTTCACCGAGACGCGCGGCTACGTGAAGAGCGTCCGCCGAAATCTCGGGCTCTACCGGGCTCTGTACGACGAGCAGTAGGGGCCGCGAGAGGGTGCTCCGTGGCCCGGGCGGCGGCGGTCTGCCCGCGGATGCCGCGGAAATTCTCGGCTCCCGACTGATCGCTTGCGCGCTCCGTGCTCGGGTGCGCAAGATGGATCATGCCATGGGCTCCATGGCTCCAGTGCACCCGGCAGTCGGAGGTAGCCGCATGAAGGGGACCGTGAAGTGGTTCAACGACTCGAAGGGCTACGGTTTCATCGAGCAGCCCGACGGAGAAGACGTGTTCGTACACTTCTCCGCGATCGAGTCGGACGGCTTCCGAACGCTCTCCGAAGGCGAAGTGGTGGAATTCGAGATCCGCGACTCCGACAAGGGCAAGCAGGCGGCGAACGTCGTTCGAGCCTGACCGCCCCCTTCGGAAGGTCCCAGACGGGCCTCGCGACCTCCGGTCGCGGGGCCTTTCTTCTTGCCCGTCCATCCGGTAGGCTCGGCGCTCGCGGCGGCGCGCGCCGCCGATCCCGATTCGCCGCTCCGACGTCGTGCACATTCCCCCCAAGACCCGTCCACGCATCTTCCTGGTCGACGCCTACGCGCTGATCTACCGGTCGTACTTCGCCTTCATCCGGCGGCCACTCACGAACAGCGCGGGCGAGAACACGTCGGCGCCCTTCGGCTTCACCCGCTTCCTCCTGGACATCCGGGAGAAGTTCGAGCCCGACTATCTGGCCATCGTCTTCGACGCGGGCAGCTCCTTCCGGGACCAGGAGTTCCCCGACTACAAGGCGACCCGGGAGAAGATGCCGGACGATCTGAGGGCGAGCCTCGGTCGGATCCGCGACATCGTCGCCGGCTTCCACGACCCGGTGGTCGAGCTCGACGGCTACGAGGCCGACGACGTCATCGGCACGCTGGCCCTCAAGGCGCGAGATGCTGGCCTGGAGGCCGTGATCGTGTCCGGGGACAAGGACTTCTACCAGCTGGTCGGACCGGGTGTGCACCTCCTCAACCCGGGTCGCGGCGGGGCGACCGGCGTCGCCGCGGAGTGGGTCACCGAGGAGAACGCCGCCGAGAAGTTCGGCATCCCGCCGTCTCAGGTCGCGGACTACCTCGCGCTGGTGGGCGATTCGTCGGACAACGTGCCCGGCGCGAAGGGCGTGGGCCCGAAGACCGCCGTCCAGCTCCTGAGCCAGTTCCCGGACGTCGAGCAGCTCATCGCGCACGCGGAAGAGCTCTCCCCTCCTCGCGCGGCGAAGTCGCTGAGCGAGAACGCGGAAGACGTGCGGCTCTCCAAGCGACTGGTGTCGATCATGACCGACCTCGACATCGAGCTCGATCTCGACGTCCTTCGCGTGCAGGAGCCGGACGCGACGGTGCTGCGCGACCTCTTCGTCGAGCTGGAGTTCCGCAATCTGGCGGACCAGTTCGCGCTCCGGGCGCAGAAGGCCGACGGCGGTACCCACGGGCTCGCTCCCCTCGAATCCGAGGCCGAGGAGAAGCGGTACCGGGTGGCGGACACCGCGGAGGCGCTCGACGCCGTGCTGCGAGAGGTCGCCGCGGCGGTGGAGCGAGGCGAGCGCGTCTCGATCGGTGTGGAGACGTCGGACCCGGATCCGCTGCGCGGCGAGCTCGTCGGGATCGGCATCTCGGTGCAGGAGGGAGTCGCATGGTACCTGCCGCTGGCGCACCGTCAGCCCTTCGAGCTGACCTTCGAAGGCGAGGGGCCCGGCGAGGTGAGGAATCTTCCGGGATGGACGAACCCATCGATGCGGGCGCTTCGGCAGCTCCTCGAGGACCCGGACGTCCCGAAGGTCGGTCACGACGTGAAGCACGCCGCGCTCGGGCTGTCCCGCGTCGGCGTCGAGGTCGATGGTCTGGCCTTCGACTCGATGATCGCGAGCTACGTCCTCGACCCGGGCCGTCGCAGCCACGAGCTCGCCGTGCTCTCGATGGAGGTGTTCTCCCACAAGCCCGCCGGACGGGACGACGTGACGGGCACGGGCCGCTCCCGGCTCTCGTTCGCCGACGTGCCGGTGGAGCGCGCCCGGGAGTACCTGTGTGAATCCGTGGACCTGGCGCGTCGGCTCGCCGAGCACTTCGCCCCCCGCCTCGACGATGCCTCCCTCGGTGACCTGATGGCTTCGCTCGAGATGCCTCTCGTCCCCGTGCTCACGCGGATGGAGCTCGCGGGCATCGGGATCGACGAGGACTTCTTCCGGGAGATGCGTTCCCGCCTGCGCGGCGAGCTCGACCTCATCCAGGACGAGATCTTCAAGCTCGCGGGGGGCGACTTCAACCTGAATTCGACGCCCCAGCTCCGGCAGGTGCTCTTCGACAAGCTCGAGCTCCCGGTCCTCAAACGCACGAAGACCGGTCCTTCCACCGACGCCGAGGTGCTCGAGGAGCTGGCGTCGATGGGCCACGACGTTCCGCGGCTGATGATGGAGTATCGGGAGCTCGAGAAGCTCCGCTCGACGTACGTCGACGCGCTGCCGCAGCTCGTGAATCCGCGCACCGGGCGGATCCACACGCACTTCAACCAGACCGTGGCGGCCACCGGCCGGCTCTCGTCGAGCGATCCGAACCTCCAGAACATCCCGATCCGGACCGCGCTCGGCCGCGAGATCCGGAAGGGCTTCGTGGCCGCCCCCGGGCACCTCTTCCTCGGGGTCGACTACTCCCAGATCGAGCTGCGCGTGCTGGCGCACTTCTCCGGGGACGAGGCGTTCGTGACCGCCTTCACGAAGGGGATCGACGTTCACCGGCAGACCGCCGCCGTCATCTTCGACGTCCCGATCGACGACGTGAGTGCGGCGCAGCGCGCCCAGGCCAAGACGGTGAACTTCGCGACGCTCTACGGGCAGGGTCCGTTCTCGCTCGCCCGGCAGCTCGGCATCACGCGGGAGGAGGCGAAGGAGTTCATCGCCACGTACTTCGAGCGCTTCTCGGGTGTGCGGGACTTCCTCGACGCCCAGGTCGCGATGGCGAAGGAGTCGGGCTGGGTGGAGACGCTGATGGGGCGGCGGCGTTACGTGCCCGAGCTGAGGTCCGGGAACTGGAACGTGCGCCAGTTCGGGGAGCGCGTGGCCCAGAACACGCCGATCCAGGGCACGGCGGCCGACATGATCAAGAAGGCGATGATCGACGTGGCGGCGGGCCTCGACGCTCTCGGCGGAGGAGCCGTCCTCCTGCTCCAGGTGCACGACGAGCTCCTGCTGGAAGTACCCCGGGACGAGGTCGACGACGTGCGCGCGATGGTCGTCGAGCGCATGGAGGGTGCGGTCGAGCTCGAGGTTCCCGTGGTGGCCGAGTGGGGCGTCGGCCCGAACTGGTACGAGTGCAAGGGCTGACGGGCCGGTCACGCCATTCGGCCGCCCCGGTCCCCGGGGCATCCTCCCGTACGGTCCGCGCGGGGGCGCGGTCCGATGCACTCGAGAACGGGAGGAATCCCATGAGCCGGTCCGTGAACAAGATCACCCTGATCGGAAACGTCGGGCGTGATCCGGACATTCAGCAGACCAAGAACGGCACGAAGGTCGCGCACTTCTCGCTGGCCACGAACCGACGCGCGCCGAGCTCCGACGAGGAGGAGCGCACCGACTGGCACCGGCTCACGCTCTGGAACCGGCAGGCCCAGTTCGCCGAGGACTACATCCGCACCGGCGACCGCA
>CALJLC010000148.1 GCA_937982605.1 uncultured Gemmatimonadales bacterium
GACGCTCTTCCGATCTGGCCGCGCCCGAGACGCGGTTCACCCGGGCCAGCGCCGCGAGCGCTCGCTCGTGTCGATCCGGCGCGAGCGCCGGATCGTCCATCAGCTCGGCCTGACGAACCCGGACCGAGAGACCCGGCGCGGCCGCGCCCACGTCAACGCCCGCCCGGGCCTCCCGCGGGAGCACCCTGCTCCTCGCTGACCGGGTTGGTGCGCACGGTCGGGTACTCGATGCCGAGCTGCTCGAGGTACGTGTCGAAGCGTGACGGGTCGTAGTAGTAGGGGCGCATCCGCTCCCGCCACTCCGCCATGATGCCCTCGTTGAGCCAGATGGCGGGCTGATCGGTGTCCGAGATGAACGGAGTGTACGTCGTCTCCGCCGTCTGCACGTCGTTGAAGTAGTCCCACGCGGCGTCGACGGTCTCTCCGTCGAGGAAGAGATCGAGCAGCGTGAGCGCCTGCGCCTTGGCTCCGGCGAGCGATCCCTTGTGCGCGATGGGCGTCGCCATGGCGATGCCGTTCGCCCAGTTGTGCCCGGGGCCTCCCGGCATGTTCGCCGGGTAGCGCATCGTCACGGTCGGCATGTTCCAGGAGACGTCGCCGATGTCGTCCGAGCCGCCTCCGAGGGAACGGGACAGGTCGACCGGCTCGCCCAGATCCCCGACCTCGGTCGAGAGCCCGCGCGGCTCCTGACCCATCTCGCGCTGGAACGCGTTGGCGAGCCGCAGGTCGGCGTCGCTCCACTCCGGCATTCCCACGCGCTGGATGTTGGCGTAGGTGACCTCCGCCACCGGCTTGCTGAAGTGCCGGCTCCACGCCGAGCCGATCGTCATGATCGTGTCGACCTGCGTGCCGGTCATGAGCGCGGCGCCCTGGGCCATGAGCTTGGCGGCGTCGTACGACTCCATCACGAGCTCGTAGGTCGTCTCCCGGAAGAAGAACCAGATCGTGGCCGTCTGAGGCACCACGTTCGGCTGGTCACCCCCGTCGACGATGATGTAGTGCGAGCGCTCGGCCGGCCGCAGGTGCTCGCGCTTGAACTCCCACGCCTGCGCCATGAGCATCACGGCGTCGAGCGCGGAGCGGCCCCGCCAGGGGGAGCCGGCCGAGTGTGCGGTCTCTCCCTCGAAGCGGAACTGCGCCGAGACGAGCGCGTTGCCGCCGCTCTGTCCCCAGCTGGTGTTGAAGCCGTTGGACACGTGCGTGAACAGGTTCACGTCGACGCCGTCGAAGACTCCGTCCCGCACGAAGAACGCCTTCGAGCCGAGCTGCTCCTCGGCGATCCCGGGCCAGAGCAGGAGCGTGCCGTCGATGTTCTCACGCTCCATGAGCTCCTTCACGTTGAGCGCGGCCACGATGTTCACCGCCTGCCCCGAGTTGTGCCCCTCGCCGTGTCCCGGCGCCATCGCCAGGATCGGGTCGCGGTAGCCCACGCCCGGCTTCTGGTTCGACTGCGGAATGCCGTCGACGTCCGACCCGAGCGCGATCACCGGCTCCCCCGTGCCGTTGGACCATCGTGCCGTCCACGCCGAGGGCATGCCCGCGACGCCCAGCTCGATGTCGAAGCCGGCGTCCGCGAGGATGCCCGTGAGGTAGCGCTGCGTCTCGAACTCCTGGAAGCCCAGCTCGCCGAAGGAGAAGAGCATGTCCACGATCTCCTGGACCTGCTTCGCGTCCGCCTCGACCATCCGAAGGACCTCGTCCTTCAGGCCTTCCAGGCGCGGATCGGCCTGGGCCGCGAGCGGCGAGGCGGGGGCGAGGGCAATCGATGCGGCGGCGAGAGCGGGGACGAGGCGTCGCATGGGTGTCTCCGGGATGACGTGACGTCGAAGCGCGCGCGCTCGGGGAAGCGCGGAGGGGGAGGATGCGCCCAGGCGTCGGACCCGGCAAGCGAGCGGCGGCGGGCGGAAGCCACCCCGGCCGGTCTCCCGCGCTAGACCGACGCCTCCTTCCACCCCCCCCGCCGGAAGATCAGGGAGGCGACGACGGCCATCGTGGCGTAGGCGATCGCCATCGCGGCGAAGACGCCGTGCGGTCCGAAGCCGAGCGGGTACGCCAGCGCCCACGCCAGCGGGATCTCCCACAGCCAGAAGCAGAAGAGGTTGATGATCGTCGGCGTCCACACGGCGCCCGCGCCGTTGAACGCGGCGGTGACGACCATTCCGTACGCGTAGAAGGGGAAGCCGGCCGCCACGATCCGCAGGCATGAAACCGCCCAGCCGCTCGCCTCCGCCGTGCCGCCGAAGAGGCTCACGATCCCGGGGGCGAAGAGGACGAAGCAGAGGCCGACCCCGCCCAGGAACGCGAGGTCCATCTTCGCCGCGACCCAGACCGAGCGCTCCGCGCGCACCGGATCTCCCGCGCCGAGGCCCTGCCCCACCATCGTCGAGGCCGCGTTGGAGAGCCCCCATGCCGGGAGCAGGGCGAACATCACGACCCGCAGCGCGATGGCGTAGCCGGCGAGCGGCTCGGCGCCGAACTCGGCGATGATGCGCACGAGCCCGATCCAGCTGGCCATCCCGATGAAGATCTGGAAGGTCCCGGTGGCCGAGAGGCGCACGAGGCGGACCATGACCGGGATCTCGACGCGGAGGTGGCGCGCCGCCACGCGGAGCCGGCCGCCGAGGCGGAAAAGCGCGTAGAGCTGGACCAGCACGGCGGTCCCGCGGCCGATCGTCGTCGCCACGGCCGCCCCCGTCAGCCCCAGCTCGGGGAACGGTCCGAGGCCGAAGATCAGGCACGGATCCAGAACGATGTTCAGGCCGTTGGCGAGCCAGAGCACGCGCATGGCCAGCGCCGCGTCCCCCGCTCCCCGGAAGGCGGCGTTCTGGAGGAAGAGCAGGACGATGACCGCGTTGCCGCCGAGCAGGATCCGCGTGTAGCCGCTCGACGCGGCCACCGTCGCTTCGTCGGCCCCCATGAGGCGCAGCAGCGATTCCGCGCCGAGCACCCCGGCGACGCCGAAGAGGACCGCCAGCAGCGATCCGAAGAGGACCGCCTGCACGGTGGCGCGGCCCGCGGCGTCCGGGTCGCCCTCCCCCATGCGCCGGGAGACCATCGCGGTCACGCCGATGCTCAGCCCCATCGCCGCGGTGTAGACGATCGTGAGGAGCGACTCGGTCAGCGCCACGCCCGCGATGGCCGGGTCACCCAGCCGCGAGACGCAGAAGATGTCGACGATGGCGAAGATCGACTCCATCGCCATCTCGAGCACCATCGGCACCGCGAGCAGGACGATGGCCCGGTCGACCGGACCCTCCGTGGGATCGCCTCCGGTGCCGCGGACGGCGTGGACGAGCGTCCGCCACCACGACTCGTCCGGGGTCGGTGGCGACCGCGAGCCGAAGCCGGCGGGCGCGTCGGGCGGCGCGCCCTCGCCGCCCATCCCCGCTTCAGCCGCCGATGCGTCGGCCCCGCTCGACCCAGCTCTCGCCATCGGTGATCCAGTCGGCCGCGGGCTCGCCCTTCAGCCAGTGTCCGAACCACTCGAGGATCCGGCGGTGGTAGTCGACCTGCTGGGCCTCGTCCGAAAGACCGTGGTCGGCGCCCGGATAGACCAGCAGCACGACCTCCTTCCCGGCCCGGCGCGCGTAGTTGTAGAACTCCATGCCCTGGTAGAAGTCGACGACGCCGTCCGCGTCTCCGTGCATCAGCAGCATCGGGGTGTCGAGGTCGGCGATGAAGTGCGCGGGCGAGCTCTCGAGGTGCCCCTCCAGGTCCTCCCAGTACGGCGCGGCCATGCGGGCCTGGCCGGTCTCCCAGTGCCCGGTCTCGGGGAGGCCTCCGTTCCAGTGCACCGCGCCCATGAAGCTCATGAAGTTGGTGATCGCGGCTCCGGCCACCGATGCCGCGAAGCGGTCGGTGCGCGTCGGCAGGTACGCGGCCTGGTAGCCACCCCACGAGTGCCCGATGAGCCCCATGGCGTCGGGGTCGACGTGCCGCGTCGCCACGGGGGCGTCGAGGGCGTGCTGCACCGCGTCGAGCGCGGAGGGGGCGGGGCTGGCGGGTTCGTAGACGATGTCGGGCATCAGAACGAAGTACCCCGCCTGGGACCACGCCTGGAAGTTGTAGTAGTCTCGCTCGCTGGGCGGATCGTAGCCGTGCAGGCCGTCCGAGAGCCGCTCGTACTGATACAGGATCAGCGGGTAGCGCATTCCTTCCCGGAAGTCGGCGGGGTAGACCAGGACGGCCTGGAGGTCGTGGCCGGCGTCCGTGGTGTAGTCGAGCAGCTCGGCCCGCCCCCACGCGAAGTCGCTCTGGAACGGATTCGTGCGCGTCACCTGCCGGGGGCCCTCGAGCCCTGGCCCCGCCACGAAGACGTCCGGCGAGTCGTCCCACCTCTCCTGCCGGAACGCGTAGACGTCCGCGTTCCCGGCGCGGGCCAGCCCGCGAACGGAGGCATCCCCGACGAGGCGCCACCGCTCGCGACCCTCCGGCGAGAGACCGACGTAGCCCGACGCCTTGGTCCTCCGGTGGAAGACGGAGAGGACGAGGTCCTGGTCGGCGTCCAGCACCGGTGTCGAGAAGAACGTGGCGTCCGGATCGAGGTCGACGACCCTCATGCGCTCCCGCCCCTCCGCTCCTCGGGTGAGCCGCTCCAGCGTTCCGTCGAGCAGGTCGGCGCGCCAGACGTCGTGCTCGTCGTAGAGCAGCGCGCCGGCGCCGCCGTCGAGCCAGGCGCCCACCCCCCAAGACGGTCGAGGTCCGGGGTAGTCGTACTCGGCGAGGGAGCGCGTGAAGCTCCGGCCCCCGCCCACCCGCGTCCGCGAGAGCGCGTCCAGATCCACGGCGGTCCACCCGTCGTCGTGGTACAGGAGCACGCGACCGAGGTCCTCGTGCGAGGCCACTCCGAATTCGAGCGCCTCGGCCAGCAGCGTGCGCTCCCCGGTGCGCGTGTCGACGCGGTACCAGTCGGCGGCCCCGGCGCCGAAGCGCCGCTCGAAGAGGTAGGGGTCGTAGTCGGGCTCCAGCCCCCAGCGGCCGCCCGCCACGAGATCGATCGGCTCCTCCACGTCGCGACCCAGCACGACGACCCGGTCGTCGTCCGGGCTCCAGGCGGCGAGCAGCGTGCGCCGTGCCAGTCGATCCGCCGCCCACTCCTGGGCGCGCAGGATCTGGTCGTCGTTCCAGTGCCAGATCTGGACGTCCGCGGGCTCGACGTCGTCGTCGGCCGCCCCGGCGTCGCCGTCGTCTCCGTCGCTCGAGCCGGAATCGCCCGGATCGGTGGCGCCGGCGTCGCCCTCCGTTTCGGCCTCCGACCCCTCCGCCGGCTCCCACGGGCGCACTCCGAAGAAGAGCGTCCGGCCGTCGGCGGAGAAGTCGAGACCCGCGTACGGCGTGACCCGCCTGTCACGGCCGAGCTCGGGATGCTCCACGGCGCGGAGCACCCGCGGCGTCGGGTCGGAGACGGGGTCGTCCCACACCAGCACGTCGTGCGTGGCCTCCTCGCGCTCTTCGTCGTCGACAGAGCGGAGCACGGCCAGCGTCGCGGCGTCCTCGCGCCAGGTGAGTGCCTCGTAATCCGCGTCGCCCGACTCGATCGTCCTCAGCGTCCCGGCCTCCGGATCGAAGAGCACGACGCCATTCGCGTCACCCCACGCTGTGCGCAGCGTAGCCGCCAGCACGCGCCCGCCGTCCCGCCAGGCCCATGCGCTCACGTTGCCGATGAGGGTGCGCTCGCCGGTGGACGGGCTGAAAACGACCAGGTCCGCCCCGACCGAGTCCGACGCCGGGGCGCCGAGCGCCGCCAGCCACGCGCCGTCGTCCCGGAATCCGAAGGACCGGACGTCGAAGCGGACGGAGTCCCGCACGGCTTCGAGATCGACCAGCCCCAGGCGGTCTTCGATGCGCTCCTGAGCCTCGCGGGCACGCTCGCCTTCCTCGACCGAGACGCCCTTCCGGTAGGCCAGCCAGCGGCCGTCGGCGCTGAACTCGGGCGCCGACGCGTGCTCGAGGACGAGCGGCTCGATCGAACCGTCCGTCCGGTGCAGGCGCAGCTCACGACCGCCGTCGGTGCGCGTGATCTGCGCGACCACCCAGCGGCCGTCGGGGTCGAGCTCGAAGCCCCCGAGGCGCTCCCATCGTCCGTAGTCCCCCGGCTCCAGCGTCGGGGCCTGCGCCGTCACCGACGCCGCGGTCGTTCCCAGCGCCATGAGCGCCCATCCGAATGCCCTCGCCGTCCTCGTCACGTTCCCCCCTCGGCAGTCAGACCCTTACGTCGAGCGAGCCGCAACGTCGTGCCGCGAGCACCGCGGAGCAACGCCGCGCAGCACGGTGGTTTGCCGGGCCCCGCGGCGGGCCGGCATGTTGCCCCTCCCGCCAACCCCGGCCGACCCTCGAGGAACGCACGCATCCTCCCCCTGATCCTCGTGGCCGCCTGCGCCGCGCCCGATGCGGACGACGGAGCGGACTGGCCCCATTACGCCCGGGACCTGGCCGCCTCGAAGTACTCCCCCCTCGACCAGATCGACGCCTCCAACGTCGACTCGCTCGAGATCGCCTGGACGTGGGAGTCGGCCGACTACCGACTTCGGGGCGCGCACGCCGGCGCCGAGGTGACCCCGCACTTCCAGGCGACCCCGGTCCAGATCG
>CALJLC010000149.1 GCA_937982605.1 uncultured Gemmatimonadales bacterium
TGCCTTCTCTGCTCGGTACGGTCCGCCTCGAGCCTTCGCCAGCCCGGGGTTCCGTTTCAACGACGCCGTGCTGGACCTGCTCGACCGGGAGGGTTACGCGTACGCCTCGGACATGGCCGGGGAGGAGCCGTTCCTTCCCGCCGGGCGCACGACGTGGCAGGTCCCGGTCAACGTGATGGGGCAGGGGCGCGTGCCCCTCGTCGAGCAGGGCCTCGCCCGGGGCAGGGACGAGACCGCGATCGTCGACGACATCGTCCGGTCGATCGAGAGCCGGCGCTGGGCGCTCATGTACGGACACCCCTACGTGGAAGGCGTCCGCGCCGATCTGCTCGAGCAGGTCCTCCAGCGCGTGGCGGATGGGCGGGAAATCGTGACCGTCGGCACGTATCTCGAACGGTGGCGCTCGGGCAGAGCCGGCTGACCCTTCAGGGCGCCATCGGAGGAATACGGGGACGCCAGCCGACGGCGTTGGCCGAGGTGGAGAGCTGCGGGAACGCCATGACGACGCCCGTGGCGACGTCGATGACCTCGATCGTACCCCCGTTGATGCCCACGAGCATCGACGAGTCGGGGTCCCAGCTCACACCCTTGCTCCAGCCGGGCACCCATTCCCGCGTGATGGTGACGCCATCGGGCGACACCACCCCCACGATCCCGAGCTCCTGATAGCCGAGCATCGACATGTCCGGGGACCAGACCGGTGTGGCGGCCTCGACCTGGAGCGTGGCTACGCTCGCGGCGAGGGTGTCGGCGATGCGCAGGAGGAACTTGTTGTTCTACTCCCAGTCGGCCGTGAAGCTGAGGACCGACCCGTCGGGTGCCCAGTCCGGATTCAGGTCCTCCTCCGGAAATCGGTCGGCGGGAATGATCGTCCGCGGGGACGTCGCGTCGATGTCGGCCGTGCGGAGATCCCACCCGCCGCCGTCGTTCTGCGAGTAGAAGATCGTTCCGTCGGGCTTGAAGCGGGGCCAGATGACCTCACCCCCCGCGTCGCCCCCCCGCCACGCGGCGGCGTAGACCGCGTCCTTCTGCAGGTCGAAGACGCGGTAGCCGTCGTATCCGCCCACCACCAGGCGCTGCCCGTCGTCGCTCCAGTCGATGCTCGGCTCCCTCACGGACGGCACTGTGAACGGCAGCATCTCCCGGTCGGTGCCGTCGAAGTCCACCAGCCAGACCTGCGTCCCGCTCGTGTAGACCAGTGTGCCGTCGGGAATGGCGAGTACGGTGGCACTGGCGACGTTGCCCCCCGCCTCGACCCGGATCGTGGACACGCCCAGCGAGGGGAAGGTGGCGTCGTCCCCGTCGAGCACGGCCGCCCCGACCACGACCTGGGCCTGCGCCTCGACGGGGTTCCCCAGCCGGTCCTCCGCGGCGACGCCCCTGGCGACAACCGTTCCCATCGTCACCGCAGTGTCGCCGAGCGCCATCGCCACGGTCTGCGGCGCGCCCGCCTCGATGACGAACGGAAGCGTGTCCGCCACCGACAGCGTCGGGACGTTCGCGACGATCCTGCCGTCGCCGGGCATGGTCCCGAACCGGACCCGGACCGCGGCCCGGCCGTTCGCGTCCGTCGACGCGCTGACGGTTGCTCCGAACGGCGACGTGCCCGCCGCCACCGACATGTTCTCGCCGGAGAAGACGACCTCCCGCCCGATCGAGATGCCCCCGCTCTCGTCCCGGACCTCCACCGAGTACATGGTGGCGGGCAGGGCCTCGATGGTGTCGACCTGGATCGGCGTCGAGGCGCGTACCGCCGTCGGCTCCACGCTGGCGTCCGGTTCTGCCGGCTCGCCACCGCACGCCGCCATCATCCAGATCAGGGAGAGAGCCGTGGCCCGTGCGGGGCGCGGCGGACGAGAGTCGTGGGTCATGGAGCGCGAGGGACTGGAGGGTTTGGTAGGCGAACGCGGGGCGGGGGGGTCCACGCAAATCCATGCGCTATCCCCAACTTCGAACGGTGCGCCGGAAAGCGCCACGATCGTGGGATCACGGACCGGCGTGGCCTATATTCCAGCCCAGCCGTGCCGCCTGCGTTCCGAACCCCAGCCCCAGCTCCGACGGCGTGCCCGTGACCACTCCCCGGATCGGCCGAGAGTACTACGACGCCGGCGACTACTTCGAGGGCGCCGGCTCGGGTCACGTGACCGACCCCGACAGCCCTTTCCAGCGATACCGGGTGGAGAAGGTGCTCGACCTGCACCGACCGGGGCCGCGGGATCGGGTGCTCGACATGGGATGTGGCTGGGGAACGTTCAGCTTCGCGCTGGCCCCGCACGTCGGGGAGGTCGTGGGCGTGGACTTCAGCGAGCGCTCCATCGCCTTCTGCGAGCGACGCCTGGCGCGCGAGCCGCAGCCTAACCTGCGCTTCGTGCAGGCGGATGCGGGCGACACCGGGCTCGAACCCGCCTCCTGGGACGTCGTGATCGCGGCCGACCTCTTCGAGCACCTCTATCCGGACGACGCCCAGCGGGTGGCGCGCGAGGCGTTCCGGCTCCTGCGTCCGGGCGGTCGCTTCGTGACGTGGACTCCGAACCCGGGACACCTGATCGAGATGCTGAAGCGACGGGACATCCTCATTCGGCGGGACCCGACGCACGTCGACTACAAGTCGATGCGCCGGATGCGGGAGCTCCTGGTCGGTGCCGGCTTCGAGATCGAGGAGGCCCGCTACTTCGAGTCGCACCTCCGCGGCCTGCGTGTGGCCGAGCGGATGCTGCAGGGGCTCGTCCCGTTCCTCAGACGGCGCATCGCCGTGCTGGGCCGCCGACCCCGGGTCGCCTCGCTCGCACCCTCCGCGGGAGAGGGGTGATGGGCTGGGAGATCGAGCGCCGTTTTCTCGTGCGGGTCGACGAAGCCACGTGGTACCGGCTCGGCGAGGGGTACCCGATGCGCCAGGGCTACATCCTCAATGGCTCCCCGTCGTTGCGGATCCGGACCGGCGAGCCGCGCGGAGCCGTCCTGACGACGAAGAGCGGCTCGGGGATCCGTCGCCAGGAGCACGAGACGATCGTCCCGGACGAGATGGTCGACGCGCTCTTCAAGGCCGCCGAAGACCGCGTGATCGAGAAGGTGCGCTGGAAGCTGGGCCCGTGGGAGCTGGACCGGTTCCTCGGCCCGCTGGATGGGCTCGCGCTCCTCGAGATCGAGCTGGAGCGGGAGGACACCCCGATCCCGGAACCTCCCGCCGATGTTCACGTACTGCGTGAGGTGACCGATGATAAACGTTTTGTCAGTGGACGTTTGGCGAGAATGAGCCCGAGGAAGCAGAGGAAGCTGGTCAAGAAGGCGTACAAGGAGGTGAAGGGGTGGAAGGGACTCGCCGGCTGAACACACGCCGACTCGCGGCGGTGGTCCTCGTCGCGCTCGGCACCGCGTGCACGATGATCGGCTCACCGGAGCTCGGAAGACCCGCGCCGACCGAAGGATCCGGCTCCGGCGCTCCGCCTGCCGCCGAGCCTCCGAGTCGCGGGGGCAACATGGCGGAGTACGAGCAGAGCGGCCGCCGCTATCGGGTGCTGGAGACGTCGCGCGGCTACGACGAGCGCGGGATCGCCTCGTGGTACGGACCCCAGTTCCACGGCCGCCCGACGAGCAGCGGTGAGACCTACGACATGA
>CALJLC010000150.1 GCA_937982605.1 uncultured Gemmatimonadales bacterium
CGGGCGTGCGGGTGTGGAACGGACTCACGGACGAATACCACCCGACCCAGATCCTGGCCGACGTGATGACGATGCGCGAGCACGCCGACGCGCCGCTCGGCGACGTCGCCTTCGCCTATCTCGGGGACGCGCGCTTCAACATGGGCAACTCGCTCCTCGTCGGGGGCGCGCTCTTCGGGATGGACTTCCGGGTGGTGGCGCCGAAGGCGTTGTGGCCTTCGGACGAGCTCGTCGAGCGCTGCCGGGCGCTCGCGGCCGAGACCGGGGGCCGGATCACGCTCACCGAGGAGGTCGACGAGGGCGTGGACGGCGCCGATTTCGTGCACACCGACGTCTGGGTCTCGATGGGTGAGCCGGACTCCGCGTGGGCGGAGCGCATCGACCTCCTGCGCCACTACCAGGTGAACGCGGAGGTGATGCGCGCCACGGGCAAGCCCGCCGCGAAGTTCATGCACTGCCTCCCGGCGTTCCACAACCGGGACACGACGCTGGGTGAGGAGATCTTCCAGAAGTTCGGGCTCGACGGGCTCGAGGTGACCGAGGAGGTCTTCGAGGGGGAGTGGTCGATCGTCTTCGATCAGGCCGAGAACCGTCTGCACACGATCAAGGCGATCATGGTCGCCACCCTGGGCAAGCGCGTGTGAGGATCGTCGCGGCGCTGGGCGGCAACGCCCTGCTTCGGCGCGGCGAGCCCATGACCAACGCGGCGCAGCGCGCCAACGTCCGCACCGCCGCGCGGGCGCTCGCGCCCCTGGCCCTCGAGCACGAGCTCGTCATCACGCACGGGAGCGGTCCGCAGGTGGGGCTGCTGGCCATGCGCATGGCCGAGGCCGACGACGGGCGCCCCTTCACGCTCGACGTCCTCGGGGCGGGAATCGAGGGCTGGATCGGATACGTCATCGAGCAGGAGCTCGGCAACGTGCTGCCCCCGGACATGCCGCTCGCGACCGTCCTCACGATGATCGAGGTCGATCCGTCCGACCCCGCCTTCGACGAGCCCACCAAGCCGATCGGGCCGGTCTATCCGGAGGCCGAGGCCCGACGACTCGCCGAGGAGGGCGGGTGGACGATCGCTCCGGACGGCGACGGCTGGAGAAGAGTCGTGCCTTCGCCGGCCCCGAAGCGCATCTTCGAGCATCGCCCGATCGAGTGGCTGCTCGAGAAGGGCACCGTCGTCATCTGCGCCGGGGGCGGAGGGATCCCGACCATGTACACGCCGGACGGATCGCTGCAGGGAGCCGACGTGGTCATCGACAAGGACCACGCCAGCGCGCTCCTGGCGCGTCAGCTCGACGCGGACGTCCTGGTGCTGGCCACGGACGTGGCCGGCGTCTACCTCGACTGGGGCACCGACAAGGAGCGGATGGTGGAGAAGGCCGGGCCCACCGCGATGCGCGCCCTCGGCCTGCCGACCGGATCGATGGGGGCCAAGGTCGAGGCGGCGTGCGACTTCGCGGAGCAGACCGGGCGGACGGCGGTGATCGGCTCGCTCGAGGACCTCGACGAGCTGGTGGCGGGAAACGCGGGCACGGTCATCCAGGCGTAGGCGCATGTTCGACTTCTTCGGCGAAGACGACGAGCTGGACGTCGACGACGACTTCGGAGCGGAGCTGACCGAAGCGACGCTCGTCTACTGCCCCTATTGCGGGGAGGCCGTCGAGATCACGCTCGACGCGTCCGGGGGCGAGATCCAGGAGTACGTCGAGGACTGTCAGGTATGCTGCCAGCCGTGGTCGGTCCGTGTCGTCTTCGACGGGGACGGCGGCGCCGAGGTCGACGTCCAGGCCCTGGACGAGTAGCGGAAGGCTCTCCGGAGCGAACGAGCGGGAGGCGTCGGACGACGGCGCCCGGGGCTCAGCCGGCCTTCGGCCGGAAGCGGTAGTGACCCACGAGCCACTCCGTGCCGTCCCGGTAGCCGAAGAGCTCCTCGCACGCCAGGAAGAAGAGCCGCCAGCGGTGCAGCCAGCGACGGGCGTCTCCGCCGTACGTCTCGCGGAGGACGAAGAGCACCTCCTCGCGGCGGCGCTCGAGGTTGCGGCGCCAGGCGCGTGCCGTCCGCTCGTAGTGCGTGCCGTCGACCGCCCACTGCTCCTCGACCACGAGGTCGTCGTCGAAGCGGGGCAGAAGGTCGAGCGACGGCATGATGCCGCCGGTGAAGAAGTGGCGGCCCATCCAGTCGTCGTCGCCGACGGTCTCGAAGGGGTACGCGTAGCGACGGTGGCAGAAGACGTGGACGAAGAGCCGCCCGTCGTCCTTCATCCAGCCGCGGATGCGTCGAAGCAGCGCGCGGTAGTTCCGCATGTGCTCGAACATCTCGACGCTGACGACCCGGTCGAAGGGGCCGCCGAGCCGTCCGTCGTCCTCGCGCACGAGGTCGTTCATGTCGGCGGTGACGACGCGCACGTTCCCCGGCGCGCGGGACCCGATGAACCGCCGCTGCGGGGCCGAGTTCGACACCGCGGTGATGCGGGCGTTCGGAAAGGCGCGGGCCATGTGCAGCGTGAGCGAGCCCCAGCCGCACCCGAGCTCCAGGATCTCCTGGCCGTCCGAGAGGTCGGCACGCTCCGCGGTGAGCTCGAGCATCGCGCGCTCCGCCTCGTCCAGCGTTCGCGCTCCGGCGGGCCACCAGGCGCCGCTGTACTTGAGGTGCTGCCCGAGCACGAGCTCGAAGAACGCGGGAGGGAGCTCGTAGTGCTGCTCGTTGGCCTTCTCCGGCACGAGCGCGACCGGGCTCTCCCGGAGCTCCGCGGCGAAGGCGTCGACCGACGGACCGTGCTCGGCGTCCCGGAGCCTTCGCGCCAGCAGCCGGCGCACGGCGCGGCGCAGGCCCGGCAGCGGGACGAGCCCGCGCTCGGCGAGGGAGATCGCGAGCGCGCTCATGCGACGGCCACCCGACGCGGCAGCGCGACCGGCTGGGGAAGCTCGGCGGGGGTGGGCACCGCGGCCCGCGGCTTCGCGAAGAGCAGCTGGAGGCTGCCGAGCACCGCCTCGTCGAAGCCGCCCTCGCAGTAGCAGAAGTAGAACTCCCAGAGCCGACGGAAGCGCGCGTCGAAGCCGAGCGGCTCGATCTCGTGCCACCGCTCCAGGAAGCGGGCGCGCCACCGGCGGAGCGTCTCAGCATAGTGGGGCGTCATGTCGTCGAGATGCACGAGGCGCAGGTCCGTCGGCGCCGCCGCGCCGGCGAGCGCCGAGACCGACGGGATGCAGCTGCCGGGGAAGATGTAGCGCTTGATGAAGTCCACCTCCCGGCGCGCCGCGTCGTAGAGACGGTCCTGGATCGTGATCGCCTGGATCGCGGCGAGTCCGTGCGGGCGGAGCAGGTCGGCGCAGCGGTGGAAGAAGGTGCCGAAGTACTGGTGGCCCACCGCCTCGATCATCTCGATCGAAACGAGCTTGTCGAAGCGCCCGGTCAGCTCCCGGTAATCCTTCAGCAGCACCGACACGCGGTCGGCGAGCCCGGCCGCCCGTACCCGCTCGGTGGCCAGCGCGTGCTGCGCCGGCGAGATCGTCGTCGTGGTCACCCGGCTGCCGTAGCGGCCGGCCGCGTGGAGCGCGAAGCCGCCCCAGCCCGAGCCGATCTCGACCACGTGGTCGTCGGGCCCGAGCGACAGCTTGCGACAGAGCCGGTCGTACTTGGCGATCGAGGCGTCGCGCATCGTCGCGTCGGGCCGCTCGAAGACGCCGGCCGAGTAGGTGAGCGTCTCGTCGAGGAAGGCGGCGAAGAAGTCGTTGCCGAGGTCGTAGTGCGCCCGGATGTTGCGGGCGCTCCCCCGGCGCGTGTTCCGGTTCCACGCGTGCAGGAGCGCCCGAGCCGGCTGCACGAGCCGCGCCAGGCCCGTCTCGAGGCCGTCGAGGACCTCGCGGTTGCGCACGAGGAGCCGCACCAGCGCGGTCAGGTCGGGCGTCGTCCAGGCCCCGTCGACGTACGCCTCGGCCGCGCCCACGTGGCCGCCGAGCGCGACCGAGCGCCAGAAGGAGCGGTCATGGACGTGCACGGTCGTCGCCGGTCCGACACCGGAGCCGAACGTCGACGAGGAGCCGTCCGCGCCCCGTACGACCAGACGACCGTCCTTCAGGCCGTCGAGCCGGGCGCGCACCGCCTGCTCCGAGAGCGCGTCGATCGGGCTCATGCGACGCGCTTGGACGGATGGACGAAGAAGGGCGTGCCCTTGAGGCGGAGCCGAAGCGCCTGCCAGTAGATGCCGAGCGCCACGCGCGCCGTCATGAAAGGGTACGCCGCGAGCACCCCGGCCAGCGACCGTCCGGTGATCTCGACGCGCTCCAGGGTGAGCGTGGCATCGAAGAGCGGGCCGTCGTCCACGCGGTTCTCCATCCGGACGCGAAGGGCGTCATCCGGCTCGCTGAACGACCAGGCGTACTCGTGGTCCATGTCCATGAACGGCGAGACGTGGAACGCCTTGTCGAAGCGATGCGTGCGGTCGGTCGCGACCCCGGCCGAGCGGACCCGGGCGTCGCCGGAGGGGGCCGCATCGGCCTCTCCCGGAGGCTCCCGGGCGGTGAGCGCGTACACGTGGCGCTCGTTCCACGGCGTGTTGGTGATCTCGGCGAGGATCGTCCGGACCCGCTCGCCGGCCTCGTCGAAGCAGTAGTAGAAGGTGACCGGGTTCTGGACGTACCCGAAGGTGCGGAGGTGGGTGAGCACCCGGATCGGTCCGGTCGGCCGGTGGCCGGTCTGGCGCTCCGCCTCGCGGCGCACCGCCTCGTCGAGGGGGACGTCGGTGCCCCCCAGGTAGTCTCCGCGCCGGAACCACGCGACGGCGGGCCGCCGGGTGGACCAGAGCCAGCGGCCGCGGAAGACCTCGTCGAGCTCGTCGAGGTCCAGGTACATCATGAACAGCCGATACGCGAAGGCGTGCCGCGTCGGCGCCCGTCGGGTGTGCGCCACGGTTCCGCGATAGATGCAGCTCTTCACGGCGCCACCCCGAAGGCTTCGGCCACGCGTACCGCGCTCCGCGTGCCGTCCTCGTGGAAGCCGTACCCCCAGTACGCACCGCAGAAGTGCGTGCGGCGATCGAGTCGGCTGATCTCGGCGTGGCGGGCCTGGGCCGCGAAGCCGGCCTCCGTGTAGACCGGGTGGTGGTAGGTGGTGCGATAGAGGACCCGGGCCGGGTCGACGCTCTCGGCGCCGTTGAGGGTGACGCAGTACGTGCGCGGCGCGGAGAGCGTCTGGAGCACGTTCATGTTGTACGTGACCGTGGCGGGCGCGTCGGCGTCGCCGGTCAGGTGGTAGTTCCACGCCCCCCACGCTCGACGGCGGCGCGGCAGCACGGAGTCGTCGGTGTGCAGCACGACGTCGTTGGCCTGGTAGGGCAGGGCCCCCAGGATCTCGCGCTCGCCCGGGGTCGCGTCCGCCAGGAGCCGGAGCGCCTGGTCGGAGTGACACGCCAGCACCACGTGGTCGAAGCGCTCGCCGTCGACGTCGACCGCGCCGGGCGGGCCGGGCTGCCCCGCCTCCGCCCCGCCCGGGGCGCCCGTCCGCGGCGTCGACGCCCCCGAGCTTACGCGCACGATCCTGCGCACGGGCGCGGAGGTACGGATCCGGTCCCGGAAGGGGGCGACGAGTCGCTCCACGTACCGGTTCGAGCCGCCCCGGACGACCCGCCACTGCGGCCGGTCGTCCACGGTGAGCATCCCGTGGTTCTCGAAGAAGCGCACGAAGAAGGCCGCCGGCATCTCGAGGACCCGGCTGCGGGGCACGGACCAGAGCGCCGAGCCCATCGGCTCCAGGTAATGGGTGGACAGCCCTTCGGAGTATCCCGCCGAGGCGACGTACTCCCCGAGCGTCATGCCTCCCGCCCCGTTCTCCACAGCCGGCGCCGCCTCGCGGTTGAAGCGGAGGATGTCGAGGAGCATCCGGTGGAAGGACGGGCGGAGCACGTTGCGTGGCTGCGCGAAGAGCTGCCGGATCGTCGAGCCGTTGTACTCGAGGCCGGTGTGATCGCAGCGGACGCTGAAGCTCATGTCCGACGGCTGCGTCTCGACGCCGAGGCGGTCGAGGAGCCTCGAGAAGTGGGGGTAGTTCGGCTCGTTGTAGACGATGAAGCCGGTGTCGACGCGCTCGGTGCCGCCGTCGTCGCGGGGCAGGTCGATCGTGTTGACGTGCCCGCCGATGCGGTCCCGCGCCTCGAAGACGGTCACCTCGTGCTCCCGGTGCAGGAGGTGCGCCGCCACGAGGCCGGAGACTCCGCTGCCGACGATGGCGATCCTCACCGGGCCGCCTCGTAGATGCGCCGCGGCGGCTCGCGCAGATCCGAGATGATGCGCAGACGCTGCAGGAGCAGCAGGCCGTAGTACGTCAGGTCGACCTCCCACCAGAAGAAGCCCTGGCGCGCCGAGCCGGGATACTTGTGGTGGTTGTTGTGCCACCCCTCGCCGAAGGTGAGGAGCGCCAGCAGGAGGCTGTTGCGGGAGTCGTCTCCGGTGTCGTAGCGCTGCGTCCCGAGCTGGTGCGCCAGCGAGTTGATGAAGCAGGTGCAGTGAAAGAGCACCACCGTGCTGATGAAGAAGCCCCAGACCAGCATCTGCCAGCCGCCCAGCAGGAAGAGCGACACGGCCAGGAGCAGCGGGACGAGGACGTCGAAGCGGTCGAGGAAGCGGAGCTCGGGGTAGCGGGCGAGGTCCGGGACGTCGTCGAGCCGAGTGGGGAAGTTGCCCGGAGCCGTGATCCACCCCATGTGCGCCCACCAGAAGCCGTGGTGTCGCGGGGAGTGGCGGTCCTCTTCGGTATCCGAGTGGCGGTGGTGGTGTCGATGGTGGGCGGCCCACCAGAGCGGGCCACGCTGCGCGGACGAGGCACCGAGGACCGCGAAGGCGAACTGGGCGGGGCGCGAGGTCCGGAAGGAGCGGTGCGAGAAGTACCGGTGATAGAAGCCGGTGATGGCGAACATCCGGACCGCGTACAGCGCCCCGGCGACCCCCACCGCCGCCCAGCTCCACCCCACCCGGAGGACCCCGAGGCAGGCGAGATGCATCCCGACGAAGGGGAGCACCCGATACCAGTCGACGACGGTGGTGTCCGTCATCGCGTCGGGGTCGATCGCCGACGTATCGAACCAGAGCACGAGCTTCCGCGCGATCGCGCGGAGCCGGTCCGTCATCGGAGGCGGGTCCGGGTCCGGGTGGTCATGCGGTGAGGATAGCCCGGCGCGCCAGTATTGTCCATGTCTGGTTCATGTTTTTTCTCCACATTCCGTCCGGACGAGCGCGCGACGCCTCGGGCGGCCGGCGCCGGAACCCGGAGCGAGCCGCTGCGGTTTGAAGGCGGGGATCGTATCATCGGCCTTCCGGCAGCGGGCGACCCCGGCCCGCGATCCCCGTCCCCCAACGCTCCGTTCCGTGGCGCTCGACGAACTCCGCTTCCTCCTCCTGCAGGTGCGCAACGAAGACGACCCGATGCGTGCCCACGAGGTGGCGTGCTTCGAGCGCTGCTTCCGCCTCTCGTCGGGGCAGATCGCCATCTTCGATCTCCTCGGGGGCGCACCGGGCCCGCAGCTGCTCGACGAAGTCGACGTCGTGCTGCTCGGCGGCAGCGGGGACTACTCGGTGGCGAGAGGCGGGCCGTGGCTACCGGCGGCGCTCGAGGCGATGGCGGGTCTGGTCGAGGCGTCGAAGCCGACGTTCGCGTCGTGCTGGGGCTTCCAGGCGATGGCGCGGGCCATGGGCGGCGAGGTCGTCACCGACCGGAGCCGGGCGGAGGTCGGCGTGACGTGGCTGGAGCTCACCGAGGCGGGCCGGGCGGACCCCGTCTTCGGGCCGCTGGGCTCGCGCTTCCAGGCGATCGCGGGGCACGAGGACCACGTCGTTACGCTCCCGGAGGGCGCCGTGCTGCTGGCGACGAGCGAGCGCTCGGCCAATCAGGCCTTCCACTTCCCCGGCCGGCCGATCTACGCCACGCAGTTCCATCCCGAGCTCGACCGGCGCGGCCTGCTCGACCGGCTCCGGCGCTACCCGTCGTACATCCCCCTCACGGGAGCCTCGGACTTCGAGGAGCTGGAGCGCATCACCCCGGAGACCCGGCCGCAGACCGAGGGGATCCTCCACCGCTTCCTCGAGACGGTGCTCGCGGTCCGGTGAGGCCGGGGCGGTGGAGAGGCGGCGCGGCCGCCGGAGGAGGAGCGGGGCGTCACGCGCGTCGCGGCCTCCTCCTGGTCGCACTCGTCGCGGTGATGGTGGGCTTCCAGGAACGTCCGCGCCGGTACTGGGGCGGGGGCGGCTGGCGACCGGAGCCGTACCGCGAAGGGCTGCCGACCACCCCGAACGGCGGCACCGACCGGGGCTTCACCTTCTGCCGGCTCCTCTACCAGAGCGTGCGCCGGGAGCCGCTGGGACACGGCTGGAACACCGACTACCCGGGCTCGGACTGGAACTTCATGGAGCGACTCGAGGAGCTCACGGAGGTGCGGATCGCGCGGTGGACAGACGGCCAGCCCGGATTCGCCGTGGTGCGCCCCTCCCAGGACGAGCTCTTCGAGTGCCCCTTCCTCTTCGCGTCGGACGTGGGGAGCGCCGGCTTCAGCGAGGCGGAGGTGGAGCGGCTGCGGAGCTACCTGCTCAAGGGCGGCCTGCTCTGGGTCGACGACTTCTGGGGGGAGTGGGCGTGGCACAACTGGGCGACCGAGATCGGCCGGGTGCTTCCCGGGCTGCCGATCGTCGACGTCCCGTCCAATCATCGCCTGCTCGAGATGCTCTACGACGTGCCGCGCGTGCCGCAGGTGCCGTCGATCCAGTTCTGGCGGCGGACCGGACGGCGCGAGACGTCGGAGCAGGGCCCGGACAGCCGCACGCCCCACCTGCGCGCGATCTTCGACGAGCGGGGCCGGCCCCTCGTCGTGATGACGCACAACACCGACATCGCCGACGGCTGGGAGCGGGAGGGGGAGGACGACGAGTTCTTCTACGCCTTTTCCCCGGACGCGTACGCGCTCGGGATCAACATCGTCCTGTACGCGCTGACGCACTGACGCCGACGCAGCTCAGGCCGTGGTCGGCGCTCCTTCTTCGGCGCCTCGGGCGGCCACCGCCTCGTCACCCGCGCGCGGGGTCGCCTTGCGAGGCCCGGCGCGCTTCTGCAGCCGGAAGCCGAGCAGCACCGCGAGGATCGCCGCGAAGAGGAAGGGCAGCCGGGTGTCGGCCTTGACGAGCCAGAAGTAGTGCACGACGGCGAGGCCGGCCGCGAGATAGGCGCCCCGGTGGAGCACGCCCCACCGACGACCCAGACGGCGGATCCAGCCGCGCGTCGACGTGAGCGCCAGCGGCAGAAGGACCAGCAGGGCCGCCATGCCGACGGTGATGAAGCGGCGCTCGGCGATGTCCTCCAGCATCCACTGGACGTTGAAGACCATGTCGAAGGCGAACCAGA
>CALJLC010000151.1 GCA_937982605.1 uncultured Gemmatimonadales bacterium
CACGCCGTCCTCGTCGGTGAAGTCGCTGCCGATCCGCCGGCAGAGGGTGAACGCCGCGTCGAGCCATCGCCTCCGCAGCGTGGCACCGTGCAGCGTGAGGAGCGCGTTCCCGAGCCCGGCCACGTCGTCCAGGAAGGCGGGTATGGGGTTCCCGCCGACGGCGCTCGGCGCACCGTCGATCCACGAGTGCAGGAGCGCCTCGGGCGGGCCGAGGGTCGTCAGGAGGAAGTCCGCGGCCCTCTCGGCGGCTCGGAGCCAGTCGGATCGATCGAGCGCCGCTCCGGCCTCGGCGAGGGCGCGGATCGCCATCGCGTTCCACGCGACGATGACCTTCCGGTCCAGGAACGGCTCCTCCCGCAGGCCGCGTTGCTCCAGCAGCACGCCGCGGGCACGCTCCAGCCGCGCCCCGAGCGCCTCCGGGTCGAGCCCCTCGGCGGCCGCGACCGCCGCGAGGGGATGGGGCAGGTGCGGGATGGAGCGCCCCTCGAAGTTCCCGGGCTCGCTCACGTCGTACGCCCGACAGAAGAGGCGGGCGTCCTCGGCCGCCTCCGTCGCCTCGTCGTCGGGGTACGCCTCGACGAGCGCCGCCGCGACCTCGTCCGGCGTCCAGACGTAGAACCGCCCCTCCTCCCCCTCGGAATCGGCGTCCCGGGCGGCCGAGAAGCCTCCTTCCGGCGTGCCCAGGTCCGCGATCATCCAGTCGAGCGTCTGCTCCACCACGGCACGCAGATCCGCGGCGCCCGTGATCCGCCACGCGTCCAGGTAGACCCGCGCCAGCAGGGCGTTGTCGTACAGCATCTTCTCGAAGTGGGGCACGAGCCAGCGGTCGTCGACGGAGTACCGGTGGAAGCCGCCGCCGAGGTGGTCACGCAGCCCGCCCGCCGCCATGCGACGCAGCGTGTGCACGACCATCTCCAGGGGCGCGGGCTCGCCGCTGCGCTCGTGGTGGCGGAGCACGAGCTCGAGCGTGACGGGCTGCGGGAACTTCGGCGCCGACCCGAAGCCGCCGTGGACGGGGTCGTATCGCGCGGCCAGGCCCCGCGCCGCGCTCTCGACGAGCTCGAGTCCGGCCCGTCCGGCCGGGGCGGCTTCGGCCGCGGCCCGCAGAGCCTCCAGCAGCCGGCTGCTCCCCGCCTCGACCTGGTCGCGACGGTTCGTCCACGCGTCGTGCACCGCGTCGAGGACCTGCGGGAAGGACGGCATGCCCCGGCGCGGCTCGGGCGGATAGTAGGTGCCGCCGAAAAAGGGGACGCGCCCGGGCGTGAGGAAGACCGTCATCGGCCAGCCACCCTGGCCGGTCATCGCCTGGTTCTCCTTCATGTAGACCTGGTCGACGTCGGGCCGCTCCTCGCGGTCGACCTTCACGCAGACGAAGCGCTCGTTCATGAGCGCGGCGATCGCCCGGTCCTCGAACGACTCCCGTTCCATCACGTGACACCAGTGACAGGAGGAGTATCCCACGGAAAGGAGGATCGGCCGATCCTCCCGCTCGGCCCGCTCGAGGGCCTCCGGGCCCCACGGATACCAGTCCACCGGGTTGTCCGCGTGCTGCCGCAGGTAGGGGCTGGACTCGTGCGCGAGGCGGTTTGCCATGGGGGCTCCGGGTAACGGATTGATTATCTTCCCGGCGATCCTCCGGGGTGCGCGCGCGTCCACGGGGCGATCGGAGGCCCCGGAAGGAGACGCCACGCTGTACTGGAACATCGCGAAGATGGCGGTCCGGCGCCCGCGCCTGGTCCCGTACCTGGTGAGGGCCGGCTGGGCCTTCCGGGCCCGCGACTGGTACCGACGGCCGCCCTTCCTCCCGCTTCCGCCCCGCTCCTACATGGAGTGGCGGTTCGACACCGCGTACGGGGACCCCGGGCACGTGCCGTCCATCGACGAGCTCGAGCGCTACCTGGTCTGGTCGGCGCGGATGCGGGCCCTGATGCGGCGGGACTAGGTGGCCGGCGGCCGATGAAGGGCGACGTTCTCTCGTGACCCGGCTCGTGCTGCTGGTCATCCTCGCGCTCTGCGTCTGGTACTACTTTCCCGAGACGAGGGCGATGCTGGCCGAGGCGGCCGGCCCCGTGCTCGTGCCGATCCGGAGGTGGAGCGCGGAGGAGGAGATGGCGCAGGTCGGACGCAACGTCGTGGAGCACGAGCGCCTGACCGGGGGCCTCCCGACGGGGGCCGAGTGGCTGGGGTGGCTCGACTACCGATATCCGGAGGAAACGGTCGGAACGGATCCCTGGGGCTCCACCTACCAGCTTGAGGTCGTCGGGGACTCGGTCCTGATCGTGTCGCTGGGGCCGGATCGCATCCGCCGGACGGAGGACGACTTCAGCGTGGCGACCGCGCGGGGCCGATGAACCGGAAACGCTTCATCGGCGCGCTGATCACCGCGGGCGTGGCCATCGTGCTCGTCTCGACCACGCTGGGCCGGGAGATCTACGCCGGGCGCACTCCGGGACTGCTCTCCTTCGGCCTCGTGCACTTCGCGGGGTACCTCTTCTTCCTGCTCATGCCGGTGGAAGCGCTCGTCCCGATCTATCAGGCCGAAGGGCATCCGGGGACGGTCCTGGTCGGGCTGGCCGTGGGCACGGCCCTGGCGGCGCAGGCGATCGACTTCGGGATCGGGCGGGCGTTCAGCGACCGCGTCATCGACGGTGTGATCGGGCAGGAGCGCTTCGAGCGCTTCAAGTCCCGGATCGAGCGGTGGGGAGGGTGGGCGATCCTCCTCTTCAACCTCTTTCCGCTGTCGTCCCCGAACATGCTGCTCGTGGCCGGCATCGTGCGCTACAGCGCCCGAAAGGCCTTCCTGTTCAGCCTCGCCGGCCTCCTGGGCAAGTACGTGGGGATCGTCTACATCTTCGACGCCGTGAGCGCGGTCCGCGGCGCGTCGCCTTGATCGGCGCCCCGTGCTCTCCGTAGCGCTCACCGGCAACGTCGCCGCCGGGAAGTCCTCGGTCGCCGAGCGGTGGGCCGGGGCCGGCGTGCCGGTCGTCTCCGCCGACGAGCTGGCGCGGCGGGCGGTGGCGCCGGGCTCGCCGGGCCTCGCCCGGGTGGTGGAGGCGTTCGGCACGGGGGTGCTGGCTGCCGACGGCTCGCTCGACCGCGCCCGGATGCGCGACGTCGTCTTCCGGGACGAGGAGGCCCGCGAGCGGCTCGAGCGCATCGTCCATCCGGTGGTCTGGCGGCTCCGCGCGGAGTGGCTCGAGGAGCGGCGCGCCGAGGGGGCGACCCTCGTCGTGTCCGAGATTCCGCTCCTCTTCGAGACCGGCCGCGAGCGGGACTTCGACGCGGTCGTCTTCGTCGACGCCCCGGAGGCGGTGCGGGTGGCGCGTGTCGTCGAGCACCGGGGCGTGGACGAGGCCGAGGCGCGCCGCATCGCCGCGAGCCAGCTCCCCGCCGAACGGAAGCGCGCCTCCTCCGACTTCGTCCTCGTGAACGACGGCGATCTGGACGCCTTGCACGGCGAGGCGGACCGCGTGCCGGCGCGCCGGAGCTCCGGATGGACCTCCACCTGCACACGCTCGGGTCGTGGGACTGCCTCTCCGATCCGGAGGCGGTGCTCGAGGCCGCGCTCGCGCGGGGCTACGGGCGCATCGCCATCACCGACCACGACCGGCTGGGCGTGGCGCTGCGCATGGCCGAGCGGCACCCCGACCGCATCATCCCGGGCGAGGAGGTGAAGACCGCGGAGGGGATCGACGTGATCGGGCTCTACCTCTCGGAGGAGATCCCGAGGGGGACCCCGGCCGAGGAGACGATCGGGCGGATCCGCGACCAGGGCGGAATCCCCTACCTCCCCCACCCGTACGCGGGCGGCAAGGGCGGGGGAGGGCGCCACGATCGGGGGCTGGGAAGCACCCCGCTCGGTGCACCTGGCATCGACCT
>CALJLC010000152.1 GCA_937982605.1 uncultured Gemmatimonadales bacterium
CGCGGCGGGTTGCCCGCCGATCGGGCACTCACCGGTCCGCAGCGCCCGCACGGGGTCGACGCGCGAGGCCCGGCGGGCCGGGAGGTACGTCGCGAGCGCCGCGACTCCGGCCAGGAGCAGCGGCGCCGCCAGCAGCGAGAGCGGGCCGAGCGCGGCGACACCGAGCAGGAACGAGGTCGTGCCCAGGACCGAGCCGAGACCGACCGAGCCGGCGATGCCGACGGCGGCGCCGACGCCGATCAGCACGAGCCCGCTCCGGAGCACCATGCCGACCACCCGGCCCCGGTCCGCCCCCAGCGCCAGGCGGATGCCCATCTCTCGGGTGCGCCGGGAGACGTTGTAGCTCACCATCCCGTAGAGCCCGGTGCAGGCGAGTACGAGCGCGAGGAGGCCGATGAGTGTCAGCACGAGCGCCGCCATCCGGGGCAGGAAGTAGACGTAGCCGAGATGGTCGTCCATGGTGCCGACGTCGGCCATGAAGACGCGGTCGTCCTCCGCGAGCGCCTCGCGTCGGATCAGCCCGGCCAGCTCCCCCGGCGGGGCGCTCCCCGTGGCGACGACCGTGAACGTCGGCGGGGCGCTCGCCTGGGCCATCGGTCGATAGAGGAAGGGCCGGGGTGCCTCTCCCAGGCTCCAGATCTTGGCGTTGCCCACGACCCCGACGACCGTGATCGGATCGGTCCCGTCGGCGTTGGGAAGGAGCGTCCGTCCGACGGCGCTTTCCCCCGGCCAGTACAGGCGCGCCGCCGCCTGGCTCAGGATCGCGACCGGCGCCTCGCCCGTGCGGTCCGCCTCGGCGAAGTCGCGGCCCTCGACCAGCTCGATGCCCATGGTCTCGAAGTAGCCGGGGGTCACCCGGGTGGTCTGGAGCTGGTGGCGGTTCTGGTTCGGGGGAGGCTCGACGCCCGGCACGTCGAAGGAGAGCACCGTGTTGCCGAGGTCGAGCGGCATCCGGCTCGTGTACGCCACCGAGGTGACGCCGGGCTGCTCCCGCAGTCGCCGGAAGAGCGCCTCGTTGTACGCGGCCTGTTCCTCCTCGGAGAGCTCGGCAGGAGAGGTGTCGACGTCCACGACCGCTGCGATCCGGGTGTCGAAGCCTAGGTCGAGGTCGGTGGCCGACTGCAGGGAGCGGACGAAGAGCAGCGCCCCGAAGAGGAGGACGGTGGAGAGGGCCATCTGACCCGCGACGAGGAGACCTCTCGCGCCCACCTTGCGCCGTCCTCCGCTCGATCCGGCCTCGTCGCGCAGCGTAGCAGCGACGGGAGCGCGGGTGGCCTCGAGCGCCGGGGTCAGGCCGAAGAGGACCGCCGCCAGGACCGCGGCGGTGGCGGTGAAGAGGAGGAGCGGGACGTTGAGCCCGACCTCGAGCTCGATCGGGATCGGGATCGGCGGCTCGACGGAGGCGAGGGCGCGCACGGCGAGCTGACCGAGCGCGAGCCCCGCGGCGGCACCGAGCGAAGCGAGGACCAGCGACTCGACCACGAGCTGACGCACGATGGCCCGGTGGCCCGCGCCCATCGCCACGCGCACCGCCATCTCCTTGCGGCGGTCCGAGGCGCGGCTGAGAAGGAAGCCGGCGAGGTTCACGCACGCCACGAGAAGGACGAGGCCGACCGCCACGAAGAGCAGCGCGGCCATGGCGGTGAGCACGCCGTCGAAGTTCGGGTGCAGCCGAACCTCGGAGAGCTGGACCCCGGCCAGCCGGAAGCGGCTTCTGCGGTCCGGGTTCTCGGCCTGCCGCTCCGCGTCGATCCGCGCCGCGAGCGTCTGGACCGCGGCGAGCCTGGGCCGGCGGCACTCCGTCCCGCACCCGCCCGGAGATGGTGAAGTCCCCGCGGTTGAGCTTGTAGGGATCCAGGTGCGGGTGCGTCTGGAGCGGGACCCAGAAGTCGGTCCCGATCCCCGGCGCCAGTCGACCCTTGAAGCTGTCGGGCGCCACGCCGACGACCGTGTACGGCCGACCGTTCATCCGGATCTCGGAGCCGACGACGGCGGGGTCCGCCGCGTACCGGCTCCTCCAGTAGTGGTGCCCGAGCACCACGACCGGGCGACCCGCGCCCTCCTGGTCGTCGTCCGGGGCGAGGACGCGACCGAGACCGGCCGAGACACCCATCACCTCGAAGTACGATCCGGAGACCATCTCCCCGAGCACCATCTCCGTCTCGCCCGAAGCACCCTCGAGGCGGGCGGTCAGCATGCTGTGATTGGTTACCTGCTCGAAGACGTCGGTCGCGCCCTCCTCGATGATCTCGAAGTTCCGGTACGAGTTGAAGAAGTGCCGGCCGTCGTCGGTGAGCGTGTAGACGTCGATCAGCGTCTCCGGCTCGTCCACGCCCCACTCCTGGAAGAGCACGGCGTGCACCAGCGAGAAGATCGCCGTGTTCGGCCCGATGCCGAGCGCCAGAGAAAGGACCGCCACCGCGGTGAAGCCCGGGGACTTGGCCAGGGTGCGCACCGCGAATCGAAGATCCTGAGCGAGCGACTGCATCATTCCGTCTCCTCTTCCCGAGCGCGGCGAGGCGCCGGGTGGCAGGGGCATGCCCCGGGTCTCGCTGCGCAGGCGCAGCAGGCTGGGTGAGAGCACGTCGCGCCAGTACTCCCTGCGGGCGCGGCGCGGGTCGCCGGCGGCGGTGGCGGCGAAGCGCTCCTCGAGGTCCCCGGCCAGCGGGTCGTGTACGTCCGCCGGCACCAGGAGTCGGAGTAGCGCGCGCGCCACCCACGGAGGGCGGGGGGCGCCTGCTCCGGAGCCGTGGGAGTCCACGTCAGCTCCGGCCTCCCGCCGGGGCCTCGTCCGATGCGTCGAGGCCCTCCCACAGGGCGTCCATGGCCTCACGCGCGGCTCGGAGCCCGTCGATGCCGGCCGGGAGGATCTCGAAGACCCGTTTGGCCTTGCCGCCGCGCACCGGCGTGGGGTCCGAGAGGCGGGAGCGCACGAGTCCCTTCTTCTCCAGCCGCACGAGCGTCACGTAGACCGCGCCCTGCGCCACCGACCGTCCCGTGCGCGCCTCCAGCTCGTCGCGCACGGAACCGCCGTACGCGTCGGCCTCGAGGCGCCACACTGCCAGGAGCACCTGCTGTTCGAAGTCGCTGGGGACGCCGGGAGCCATGGCCCGTCTCCGCGGAAGAGTGCCGGTCGGATTTTACATACGGTGTAATGAATACCCCGGTTTCGCGCCGCTCGAAAGGCGGCCGAGCGAGCTCCGTTCGACCTTCGTTCAACAAAGTGTTGACAGATCGAGGAGGATGTTTAGGTTTTACTCCAACAAAACCTGAACACTCCTGCTATGGGGGATCTTCTCATGTTCACTCGCAATGCTCTTCGCACCTCGGTGGCGGCGCTCGTCGCGCTGACGCTGGTGGCGTGCGACGACGACAACGGCACGGGTCCGGCAGAGCCGGGCTCGATCGCCGACATCGCGGCGGCCACCGGCGACGTCTCCACGCTGGCCACCGCGCTAGAGGCCGCCGGCCTCGTCGCCACGCTCGACGGTGCCGGACCGTTCACGGTCTTCGCGCCGGTCAACTCAGCCTTCGCCGGCCTCGACGCCGCGGTGCTCGAAGGCCTTCTGGCCGAGGGCAACGAGGATCTGCTCTCTCGGGTCCTCACCTTCCACGTGGTCGCGAGCGAGGCCTTCGCGGCCGATCTCTCCGATGGCCAGACGCTGACGACGGTCGAGGGCGGCACGCTCGAGGTCGGCATCAGCGGCTCGACGGTCACGATCGACGGCGCCACCGTGATCACCGCCGACATCGAGGCGGCCAACGGCGTCATCCACCTCATCGACGACGTCCTGATTCCGTCGGACACCGACGTCTACGAGACCGCGGTGCTGACCGGGGGCACGACGACGCTCGCCTCGGCGGTCCTGGCGGCCGGGCTCGACGACGATCTCGCCGGCGTGGGTCCGTTCACCGTCTTCGCTCCGGTGAACTCCGCCTTCGCGGCGCTCGACGCGTACACGCTCGACGCGCTGCTCGAGACGGCCAACATCGCCATCCTCGAGCGCGTGCTCGGCTTCCACGTCATCGCCGGTCAGGCCGTGATGGCGGGTGACCTCACGGACGGCGGCATGGCCACCACGCTCGAGGGCGGCATGCTCACCTTCGACCTCAGCGACGCGTCCGATCCGAAGGTCAACGGCGTCAGCATCACCGCCACCGACATCGAGGTCGAGAACGGCGTCATCCACCTCGTCGACGAGGTGATCCTGCCGGAGTTCGACATCGTCGAGACGGCGATCCTCACCGAGGGCTTCTCGACGCTCGTGGCGGCCGCCGACGCGGCCGACCTGGTGGGCGCGCTCTCGGATCCGGCGGCGAGCCTCACGGTCTTCGCGCCGACCAACGCGGCGTTCGAGGCGCTCGGCTCCACCGTCGAACTGCTCCTCGAGGAGGACAACCAGGCGATCCTGGCCGACGTGCTGCTCTACCACGTCCTGGGCACCGAGGTGCTCTCGACGGCGCTCACCGACGGTGACGTGACCACCCTCGAGGGCGGCGACGTGACGATCGACACGAGCGGCCCGACAGTGAACGGCGTGGCCATCACCGCCACCGACATCCAGACGTCCAACGGCGTCATCCACGTCATCGACGCGGTCCTCACGCAGGGTCTCGACGTCGTGCAGCGCGCGATCGTCACCGAGCAGACGGGTACGCTCGTGGACGCCATCGTCGCGGCTTCGACGAACGGAGCCGAGGACATCGCCGCGACGCTCTCCGGCGCCGGGCCCTTCACGGTCTTCGCGCCGATCAACGAGGCGTTCGAGGCGCTGGGCACGGATCGCCTGGAGGTCGTCCTCGATCCGGCCAACGCCGAGCTGCTCTCGGAGATCCTCCGCTACCACGTCATTCCGGGTGCCGCGGTCTACGCCGCGGACCTCACGGACGGCGGGATGGCCACGACGTACGACGGCCAGGACGTGATGTTCGACCTGTCGACGCCCGAGGATCCGAAGGTCAACGGCGCGAGCATCATCGCGACGGACATCGAGGTCTCCAACGGCGTCATCCACCTCATCGACGGCGTGCTCACCGAGACGCTCGACATCCCGCAGGTGGCCACGGTCGAGGGCTTCTCGACGCTCGTGGCGCCGGCGCCGGGCGCGCGCCCAGCCAAGGAGCGGTCGCGGCCCAAGGGACCCTGCCGAGGGCTTCTCGACGCTCGTCGAGGCGGTGGTCGCCGCCGGCCTGGACGACGACCTGTCCTCGCCGAACGGACCCTTCACGGTGTTCGCACCCACGAACGAGGCGTTCGCGGCCCTGGGCACGCTGCCGACCGGCCAGGACCTGATCGACGTGCTGACGTACCACGTCGTCAACGCCGAGGTCGAGTCGTCCTCGCTCACCGACGGTCAGGTGGTCACCACGCTCAACGGCGCGACGTTCACGGTGAACATCTCCGGGAGCGACGTGACGATCACGGACCAGGCGGGCAACACCGTCAACGTGATCGGCACGGACGTGTCGGCCGAGAACGGCATCATTCACGTGATCGACGCCGTGATCATTCCGACTCCCTAGGTAGCTTCCATAGCAAGCCACACATCCAGGGGTCGGCGGGCCCCCGGGGGGAAGTGCTCCCCCGGGGGTTCCGTTATTCGGGGGTCCCGACCGGCGCCCCCGGGCGCCTGCCGGAAACCCCCCGCCCGTGTTTCCAGTAGTACACGGTGCGAGGAACATGGCCGAACT
>CALJLC010000153.1 GCA_937982605.1 uncultured Gemmatimonadales bacterium
CGCTACCTCGACTCCCTGCTCTTCGACGTCGACCCGCTCGACGCCGCGCTGCTCGGTGCGGTGGCCACCGCCCTCTTGCTGATCAGCGCCGCGGCGACGGCCCTGCCGGCCCTGCGGGCCACACGGGTCGATCCGACGCGGACCCTGCGGCCCTAGGAGCACAGAGATGACGACGCCCAACCTCGGCGACCTCCAGCACCTCGTGATGGTCGCGGTCACCCGCCTCGGCGACGACGCCTTCGGAGGCGCGATCCAGGACGAGCTCCGGGAGGTGGCGGGCCGGGACGTCTCGGTGAGCTCGATCTACGTGACCCTGGTCCGTCTCGAGGAGCAGGGCCTCGTCGAGTCGAGTCGCGAGGAGCGGGAGACGCCTTCCGTCGGACGACCGCGCCGGGTCTTCCGAGTCACGGAAGCAGGATGGGAGGCGCTCCGCGCGGCCAGGGAGTCGATCGATCGGATCTGGGAGGGAGTCGAACCCGCGTGACGGGAGTGGCCGAGCTCCCGCACCGCACCGTGAACGTGCGCCGGTCCTCCTCGTCCGTCCCCGGGCGACCCCACCGGTACACGCTCTCGACGAAGCAGCGCACCGCGCCCCGCTCCACCTCGGAAACGCCGCCGTAGGCGGTGCTTCCCAGGTAGGCCCGGAAGCGCCACCCGGCCTCGTACAGCTCGATTGACGCGCGGTTCGGGTTCCGAAACGACTCGAAGTCGGGCTGGAGGACCGGTCCCTCGTCGCCGTCGAGCAGCGTGGACGTCGTCTCGTAGACGATCCAGCACCCCGTCACCTCCGAGCCGTCGATCGGTGACGCGAAGGGTCCCTCTCCCCTCGTGAGGCTGGTGTGCGGGTACGGCTGGAGCACGCGGTGGAAGTCGTCGCACGCTTCCGCGACCTGTCCCGCGGCCGGGGAGGCCGCGACAAGCCACGGCACCCAGAGCCAGCCGAGGAACGACATGCGGAGCCCCACGGTCAGGCGCCGAAGAGCCATTCGGGTCGAGGCTATTCCGCGGCGAGAGATTCGACGGGGCTGACCGAAGCCGCCCGCCACGCCGGCGCCCACGCGGCGGTGACCGCGACGCCGGACAGGAGCAGCCCGACCCCTATGAAGGTCACCGGGTCCGTGGCGGGCACACCCACCAGGAGGGATGCGACGAAGCGCGTCAGCGCCACCGCGCCGAGGCTTCCGAGCGCGATCCCGAGCCCCGCGAGCATGGCCCCCTCCGCGAGGACGCCCGACCAGACCTGCCGGCGGGTCGCGCCGAGTGCCCGTTTGATCCCGAACTCGCGGGTCCGGCGACCCACGGAGAAGGCGAGCACGCCTCCGACGCCCACGGCCGCGATCACGAGCGCGAGCAGCGCGAAGCCGCCCAGGAGCATCGCGTTGAGCCTGCGCGCGGCCACCGACCGATCGGCCAGCTCGTCGAGCGTGGCGACGTTGGTGATGGGCTGGTTCGGGTCGTGGGCACGCACGACCCCCCGCACGGCGCTCACGAGCGCGCGGGGATCACCCACTCCGCGGATCACGAGCGACTCCACGAGGCCGATCTGCGGATAGGGGTTGTACATGGCGTGCTCCACGGCGGCGTCGGCACCGGCGTCCCTCGTGTCCTCGACGACGCCGACGACGGTACGCATCTCCGGACCGATTCCGAGGAACTGCTCGAGGAGCGGGTCGGTCCACGCGATCCGCCGTCCGACCGGGTCTCGATCGCCGAAGTACGCCCGACGCATCGACTCGTTGATCACCACGATCTTCTGCGCGTCCTCGACGTCCGTCGTCGTGAAGCCGCGACCGCTCACGATCCTGATCCCCATCGTCTCGAAGTAACCGGGGGAGACGACCCGAAACGCCGCCCTCGGCGTCACCCCCTCGGCCGGCTCGTGGTCCTCCACGTCGATCGGGATTCTCATGCTGAACGTGCCTCCCGCGGCCATCGGCACGGAGCTGACGAGCGCCGCCGACTGGACGCCCGGCAGCGCGCGTACGCTGTCCAGGATCGACAGGTACTGGTTGCGCACGCCCCAGAAGTCCTGCGCGACGCGCTCGAAGTCGACGGGGACGTCCATGGCCAGCACCTGCTCGGTGTCGAAGCCGACGTCGACCCGGTTCAGGTGGATCACCGTCCGTAGCATCAGGCCGGCCACGATGAGGAGCACGAACGACGTGCCGATCTGCGCCACGACGAGCACGCGCTGAGCGCGTCGACCCCGGGATCCGACGGTCGAGCGCGTGCCGCTCCGGGTGAGCGCGCCTCCCACGCCTTCGCCGTCCGGGAGACGGGGGAGCAGGGCGAAGAGGAGCGACGCCGCCCCGGCGGCGGCGAGCGCGAAGCCGAACACCGTACGGTCCAGCGCGATCTCGGACGCCCGCGACGTGAAGCGCTCCGCGAACCCGACGAGCAGATCCAGGCTGACCGAGGCGAGCACCAGCCCGAGCACCGCGCCGGCGCCCGCGAGCGCCAGGCTCTCCACGAGCAGCTCCCGACGCAGCGCACCCCGGCTCCCGCCCAGCGAGACGCGGATGGCCAGCTCGTGCTCGCGACGCATGACCCGGGTCAGCGTGAGGTTGGCGAGGTTGGCGCACGCGATGATCAGCACGAGGAAGGCAGTGCCGAGAAGGAGCAGGAAGGTCGGGCGTGCACGCGCGGTGAGCTGGCTCTTGAGCGGGGTCACCGACACCGAGTAGCCCGAGCCGCGGTCGTACACCTCGGCGTACTCGGCGTGGAGGCGATCGGTGATCGTCTCCACCTCGGTGCGCGCGGCCTCGACCGTGGCGCCCGGGGCGAGCCGGGCGAAGACCTCCGTCATCCGGTGTCGACGGTCCGTGGCCATGGTGGCCTCGAGGTGGTGCGGGCTCGAGGCCATGTTCACGTAGATGTCGGTCCGCTCGGGATACGGGGGCGCCGGCTCCGCGACGCCGACGAAGGTGGCGGTCCGGCCGTTCATCTCCACCGTCGTCCCGAGGATCGCCGGGTCACCGCCGAACGCCGTGCGCCAGTACGCGTGGGAGAGCACGATGACCGCCGGCGCCGTCTCGCCGTCGTCCTCGGGCCCCAGCGTCCGCCCGAGCTCGGCCGACAGACCCATCACGTCGAAGTAGTTGCCCGTGACGATCCCCGCGCGCACGCGGCGCGGGCCCTCGAAGCCGAGCATGGTGAAGGTCATGGCGGAGAACTCGGCGACGGCGCCGAACAAGGGAGCGCGACGCCGGTAGTCGTCGATCTCCGGCACCGAGAAGAGGTCCTTGCCGATCCCGGCCAGGCTCGCCGACGGCCGCAGGTAGACCAGCCGGTCCCCGTCCGCGTGCGGCAGCGGCTTCAGGAGCGTTCCGCTGACGGTGCTGAACATCGCCGAGTTGGCCCCGATCCCGAGGCCCAGCGTCACGACGAAGACCAGCGAATACCCGGGGTTCCGGGCCAGAGCCCTCAGCGCGTATCGAACGTCCCGTGTGATGGCTTCGAGCATCGTCCCCACCCCTCCCCTCTTCGGTTCCCCGTTTCGTCCCGCCCCGCCCGCAAGACGGAGCTTCATCCCGCTCACGACCGCATCCGTGCCGGCCTCCCACCAGAACAGCAGCGCGCCGAGCAGCGGGCGGCGATACCGAGCCTCGGACCGCTGCCGATCGAGGTGGCGCACCAGATCCGCCTCGAACTCGGCCCGGAACCAGCGCGGGTAGGCTCGAAGGAGGATGCGGTGCGTCACGGTCTCGACCGTCCGAAAAAGGCGAGGGTCAGGCGGGCCGACGGACCACCCGTCGCGCGGCTTCGACGTCCGCCTCGAGCCTGGCGATCTCCGTCTCCAGAGCGCGACGGCCCTTCGGCGTGATCGCGTAGAAGCGCCACCGCTCGCCGGCCTCGTCCTCACGGCCGGCCGGCGGATCCGTCTCCTCGATCAGGCCGTCTCCCGTCATGCGCCGGATCCCGGCGTAGAGCGTGCCGGCGCCGAGCCGGACCGCGCCTCCCGTGCGTTCCTCGACCATGCGCTTGACGTGGTATCCGTGCGCGACCTCCTGGGCCAGGCTCAGGAGGATGTGGAAGGTGGCCGGCGTGAGCGGCGCGGGCTGCTCGGCTTCGGGCGATGCCATGCTCGATCGTCGATTAACGATGATTGATTATCGATGATCGATATTAGGAGACACGATCCGGTGCGTCAAGACGGCTCGAGATCCCCACGGATCGAATCCCGAGTACGGCAATGCCGGACCGCCCGCCCACGGCTCGCGGCGATTCGGGACGACCCCCTACGGTGATCGGATCCCGCTCTCCTCACGAGCCTCCGCCAGGGCGTGCGCGTGCGCTGCTTCGGCATCGGTAACGGCGATCATGTCGGGCTGTCCGGTGCCTCGCCAGATGATCTGCGCGATCCAGCGACCCTCGCCCGCGGACCACGTCTCGGTCCAGCCCACGTCCTCCGAGAAGACGGTGTCCGACGCGGTGACGGCCCGCCACTCCGACGCGAGGCGATGAGTCCGGTTGATCAGGCCCATGAGCATGTCGTACGACTCTCCGCCGTCGGTCAGGAGGTTCGACGTGAGCGTCTCCGCACCGGTCCAGAAGGTCAGCCCGACGACCCTGTCCGCGCCGTCGAGCAACGCCTCCATCCGTCCTGCGCCGTCCCGCAACGGCACCGAGCACGATCGGTACCCTGCCGCCGATGCGCTGCACGTGAAGCGGTCCCCCTGACTCTGGGCCGAGATGTCATCGAGCTCGGCGAAGGGCATGCCGATTCGCATGTCCCACATGTCGAAAGGAGACTCCGGGTCGCCGCAGCCCGCGATCGCTCCGATCAGCGCGAACGACAGGAGGGTCGAACCACGCGCTGAGCGTTCCACGAGGAGAGAGGGCATCGACTTGAGCCTGGGTCGGGGGCCGAGGGTGCTCCACCGCGCCATCACCGGACAATGACCCGGGTGGGGATCGAACCCACGACCTACTGATTAAAAGTCAGTTGCTCTGCCAACTGAGCTACCGGGTCGCAGAGATTGTAACCGCGGGTGGGGTCCCGATCTACGATCCGACCGTCGACCCCGGCAGTCGATCGATTGCCACCCGGGCGCCGACCCGCGCGATTCGCGGCGTCGCTGGCCACACGCATCGCGCTCCCCTTGGCGCGGGGCGCCGCATTTCAGCCATGGTTGGATCGGGGTCGGGACCGTCATCGTCCCCGACTCACGGCCCGATGAGTGGTCCCGAGACGAAGACGACCGCGGCCCCTCCTCCCAGGGCGAGACCGTCGGCCCCGAAGCGCACCATGACGGTGGTGCCGGCCGCAGCCGGGATCGACGTCGTGCCAATGACGGTGAAGGCCGAATAGTGCACCGTGGTGAGCGTCTCACCGGAGAACCAGTGCGTGCGGCCCGAGCGAACGTCCGGCCGTACGACGCCGTTCTGCGCGTAGGTGCCGACGATCGTCAGCGCTTCGGCGTCGATGAGCTCACCGCGCGTCGAGACGACCAGGCCCTCGTCGTGATGGATCTCCGTGCCGAATCCCTGGGTCGCGACGGAGCTCCCGTCGACGACCACGCCGTCCGGCCGCAGCGTGAGTCGCTTGAACTCGAATCCGGTCGATTCGTTGTAGAACCCATACGCTCGGCTGGACCATACGGACGGCTCGACGTGGTTCGCCAAGGTGACGTTGCCCTCCCGGCGCTGGGTGTCGTCCCACACGAACACGCCGACGTGCGGCGTGGTGGACGTCCCGGGAGTGTAGAGTGCCGCCATCACCGACATCGGCCGTCCGGCTACCGGCGACAGGTCCTGTACACGGAGGTCCGGCCACGGCGTCGGATAGAGCTCGATGTCTACCCGCTGATCGCCCGACGGCAGACGCAATCGGGTCATCCTCGGAGCGCCCCTCAACCCGACGTAGAGCCAGGCGCCGTCCTCGCTGACCGCCAGATGCGAAGGATCGCTCCCCGCGTCCCGGCTCCACAGGACGGTCCCCGAGCCGGGGTCGACGGCGAGCACCCGGTTCGCCGAATCGGAAGCCGCGGCGGAAACCGCCGCATAGATGACGTCACGCGCGGGGTCGGCCGCCAGCGCCACCGCGCTCAGGGCAAGGGTCCGGACCTCCAGATCCCAGGGTTGCCCAGGGAGGATGGGGAAGCCGCCCACGAAGCCGCCACTCGAGCCCGAGGATACCACGGATAGCGCGGCGGCCCCGGACGCAAGCAGGTCGGCGGCCTGCACCTCCACCCGGAGCTCGCTGGACGACACGAGTTGCGTCGGCCGTTCAGCTCCGTTCCAGCGTAGTCGATCGTCGGGACCAAAGCCTCTACCCCGGATGGTGAGTGTGAAGCCGGAGGACCCCTGGGTGGCGTGCGAGGGCTCGAAGGCGGTGATGAGCGACGCGGCCGGAGGCGGCGCCGGCTCGACGATCAACCTCACCGCCTGAGATACGCCACCCCCGGGCGGTGGGGTGAAGACGCTGACCCAGAGCACGGCGGGCTCGACCAAGAGCTCCGTGGACAGCTCGAAGTCCAGCTCGCGTGTGTCGACGTACGTGGTAGGAACGGGCTGTCCGTCCACGCGAACGACGGACTCGGGGTACAGGCCGCTTCCCCGGAGTGAGAAACTCGTCGAACGTGAGCCCGCCACGGCCACCGCGGGGGCGATCGAGTCCGCGACCGGGACGGAGCGGTCCGCGACGGGCACCACGGGCGCCTCGCAGCCCAGGAGACACGCCACGAACAGGGCCAGCCGGGGTCCCGTGCGAACCGGGTTGTCCATACTGTCCGTCCCCTCTACCCTAGGCGCGCGGCGCGAGCGCGTCCCCGCCGACCGACCCCAGAAGGCTGCATGCTCCACGTGGATTCGCGCCAGCACCTTCGAAAGAGCACGTGCCTGCTCCTCGTCATCGCGGCCGGCGTCGCCACGTCCGCCTGCGGCAGCCTGCCGCCGGCCACGCCCGCGCCAGCAGACTTCCCAGGACTCCGCTCCCGGACCGACCGGAGCCTGCGCGACCGCGAGGCCGTCCTCAGGCTCGCTGCTGGACTCTGGGCCGACGGTGATCGATCGGCGGCACGCACGCTACTGCTCGAAGCCCGGGGCGCGGACCCCGCGCATGCTCCGTACGATGTCGTCCTCGGGGGAATGGGCGAGGCGTCCGGGTCGTACCCGGACGCGAGGGACGCCCACTTCGCCGTCCTGCAGGCTC
>CALJLC010000154.1 GCA_937982605.1 uncultured Gemmatimonadales bacterium
TGGTGCAGTCGGCGCTGGCCGAGCGGCTGCACCGGCAGCTCAAGGTCCTGGCCGGAGACGACCACAAGGCGTACCACGACATGGTCGACGAGCTCGACCTGCGGTCCGAGCTGGCGGACGAGCTCCATCAGCTCCGTCCCGACCCGGGTGTCTACGAGAGCTCGGTATCCGTCGTCATGAAGAAGCTCTACGACGAGCGGCTGAAGCTCACGGGTCAGAACGGCCTGTCGGACTACGACGAGGGGTTCACGAACTTCCTGTGGACGTTCCGCCGGAGCCGAAGGGCGCGCCAGGAGGCCCGCCAGGCAGCGATCTGACGGTCAGACCCGGCCCTCCGCGCGGCACCGTCGGATCGGTCGTGAGGTCCCGCGTCGGAGCGGGCCACCGCCCGTCCGGGGAAGCGCGAGCGGTCAGTGTACGAAGAGGTCGTACTGCGGCGCGTGGGGGTCCGGTGGCACGCGGAAGGCCGCGGTGGACAGCTCGGGCGGCCGGTCGAGGGCCAGGCGGTCGCGGGTGACCCGGAAGAGCGCGCGGAGCTGATCGGCCCACGGGCCCTCGCCTCTGCCACGGACTTCGTAGCGGGAGTCGTAGAGCCTGCCCCGGCGCATCTGACGCACCCGGTTGAGCACCTTGTCCCGCCGCTCGGGGGCGTGCCGAGCGAGCCAGTCGTCGAAGATCTCCTTCACCCCGTGGGGCAGGCGGAGGAGGATGTAGCTGGCGAAGCTCGCGCCCGCTTCGGCGGCCGCCTCGAGGATCTCGGGGAGCTCGTGGTCGGTGAGCCCCGGGATCACGGGTGCGACGTTCACGCCGACGGGAATCCCGGCGTCGGCCAGGACACGGATCGCGCCGAGCCTGCGCGCGGGAGTCGACGCCCTCGGCTCGAGCGAGCGCTGCAGCTCGTTGCGCAGCGTCGTGACCGAGAGAACCACGGCCACCGCTCGGTGGCGGGCGAGCTCCGCGAGGAGATCGACGTCCCTCGTCACGAGATAGCTCTTCGTGACGATCGCGACCGGGTTGCGGAAGTCGACGAGCACCTCCAGGCAACGTCTCGTGATGCGCAGCCTGCGCTCCACCGGCTGGTACGCATCGGTGTTGCCGCTGAGCCCGATGTGTCTCGGCCGCCAGCTCTTCGAGGCGAGCGCCTTTCTCAGGAGCGCCGGCGCCTCCCGCTTCACGAGAATCCGGGACTCGAAGTCGAGGCCGGCCGAGAAGCCGAGGTATTCGTGCGTGGGGCGCGCGTAGCAGTAGGCGCAGCCGTGGCTGCACCCCCGGTACGGGTTGATGCCGACGTCGAACCCGACGTCCGGCGCGTCGTTGAAGGCGAGGATCGAGCGCGTGGCGTCGTCGAGGAGGACCGTCTCCGGCGGTGGGTCGTCCGGGTCCGTCCACCCTTCGCGGTCGAGGTGGAGCCGCTCGAAGCGGTTCGGCGGATTCCAGCTCGCTCCGCGCCCCCGGAGCGTCGGCAGTGAGCGTCCCATCGACCCCCTCCTCGCGACACCGAACAAATACCGAACAAAGCTACGTCACGTCGGGGGCTCGGGGAAGGGGAGAACGCAAAGGCCCCGCCCGGAACGCTCCGGGCGGGGCCTCGTCGTCGGCCGACGCCGAGGTCAGGCCATCTCGATATCGTAGCAGATCCGCCAGTCCGAGAGGTTCTCGGGGTCGTTCGTCCCCTCGTCCGTCGGCTGGTGGCGCCCCACCCAGGACGAGGCGTCGCCGGTGTACTCTCGGCGATAGTCCTCGAGCTTGTCGTTGGCGGTGAAGTCGTCGAGCTCTTCGCCGAAGAGCTCCACGATGAGGTTGTCTCCGTGCGCGCCCTCGTAGAGCACCTTGTCGATCTTGTCGACCTTGTTGCGGCGCGGGTGGTCCGAGATCGACCAGTACCCCTGCTCCGGGAAGTGGAGCTCGTGCGACTGTCCGGCCGTCGTGATCACGGAACGGAAGCGGAACTCGCCCTCGTCGTCCCACATCGCTTCCTTGTTGTCCTTGATCTGGATCCAGCGGAGGATGACCCGGATCTGGCCGCCACCGTTGTCGGACATTCTTGCTCCTGTTGCTCTCGATATCGGAGATGGATGACGCGGAGTAATAGAGCCCGCCGACCCCACGGGTCAAGGCGGCGACGGGGCCTCCGGCCCCGGTTCCCGGCTCGCGCGACGCCGGTGGGGCGGAGCTAGATCGGCAGGAGCCGACCCACGAACGCGTGGAGGCTGCGGTAGGTGGAGAGCGTCACGGCGAAGGCCACGGCGGTCCCGACCCCGTGGCGGAGCGCCACGCTCGAGAGGATGTCGCCGCCCAGGAGAGCCTCCAGGCCCGCCGCCACGAAGAGGCCGATGGTCACCGCGGCCGAGACGCTCGTCGTCAGGTGGAGGACCCGAGCCGGGTCCGTGCGTCCCCGGTTGAGCACCGACAGCGAGATGCCGGTGAGGAATCCGACGAGCCCCAGGTCGAGGAGGATCGGCCTCCACGCCACGTCGGGCTCCGGGAAGCCGGTCACCGCCACCAGCATGTTCCCTCCGATCAGCATCGAGAGTGACCCGAGCAGGACGGCGAGGCCGACGAGGACCCACGTCAGGCCGTCGCGGTCTCCTTCCGTGGCCATCGACCACGCCCGTCGGAGGTTCATGACGACCAGCCCCGCGGCGCAGAGCCGCACGAGGTCCATCCCACGGCTCAGACCGGCGTCGCTCAGCGGTCGGTCGAAGGCTACCGTCCACCCCCAGAGCAGGCCGAGGACCGCGATCGCCGCGACGAGGGGGGCCAGCCGGCGCCTCATCACGACCGACGCGCGGTGGAACGGAAGGAAGACCCGGGGGAGGGTGGGAATCGGCTCGAGCTCGGCCGGGGTGAGCGGTCGGGGGAAGATCGCCGTGAAGCGCACGAGCCCGGTCAGCCCGACGACCTCGATGAGGAGGAAGTGTGCCTCGAAGATCTCGCGACGCATCCCCGGAGACGGCGGCCGGAAGAGCAGCGTGACCCCGGCGTACGCCATCAGGTAGGACCACGCCCCGAACGCCAGCGCGAGCGATCGGGCCGCCTCCTGCCGGTGCCGCTCGCTCAGCACCATCGCCACGGAGAGGAGCGAGCACACGAAGGACACGACGGCGTGCGCGCTCAGCAGCAGCATCGTGGCCCCGCTCACGTCCCGCGCGACCGTCGCCGTGAGCCCGAGGGAGTGCCACCACAGCGCGTCCAGGTACGCGACATGGCCTGCCGTGCCCGCCACGGCGAGCAGGATCACCGCCACGCGTACGAGGGTGGGGACCACGGTCGGAGGCGTTGGGTTCGGAGGGGCCGACACCGCAAAGTGTCCCGATCCGGTGCGCGCCCACAAGTCGTGATTCCGTCGGGTTTCGCGACCCTTCCGGGGGTGTATGATACGCGTCTCCGCCCGTGCGCCCCTGCCCCGAGCGCGCCGCCGACCCGTCGTCTCGACCCCCGCCTGGGAGCTCACCCGATGCTGCAGACTCCTCGAAGGACCTCGGCCCTCCGGGCCCTCGCGCTGGCGCCGCTCCTCTGGCTCGGGCCCTGGCTGGCGTCTCCCGCCCCCGCCTCCGGTCAGGAGGCCCGGGCCCGGTGGGAGCGCATGTGCCAGATCCGGTCGGAGAAGTTCGACCTCGTCCTTCCGGGCGCCATGCACGACAACGACCTCGACATGTGGATCGTCGTCATGCGGGAAGGGCTGCTCGACCCGCTGTGGGAGGCGCTCGGGCGCGGCTACGTGGGGGGGTGGGGCTACTGGGTCTTCACCGACCGCGGAGACCGCGTGGAGCGGGCGGTCCTCGGCGTCGGCGGATACCGGCTCGAGGAGTGCGGCGTCTACGACCATTTCGGCGGCGCGGACGAGCTGGCGTCGTACGTGGCGGAGCGGGATCCGGCCCGCATCGGCGTGAACGTCGCGGCGTCGATCGGCGGGGCGGACGGGCTGAGCCACTCGTCGTACCTGCACCTGCAGGAGGTGCTCGGGTCTTACGGGGATCGCCTCGTGTCCGCGGAGCGGTTCGTCTCGGACTTCCGCTCGACGCGGACCGCCATCGAGCTCGCCACCTTCGCCGAGGCCGGCGAGATCAGCAGGGAGATCGCCGAGCGCGCCTTCTCGAACGAGGTCATCACGCCCGGCGTCACGACGCTGGAGGACGTGGCGTGGTGGATGTCGGATCAGCAGCTGACGAGGGGACTGGAGTCGTCCTTCGACATGCCGTCGGTCTACGTCACCGGCCCGGAGGGGATCGTGGCGACCTCCTCGGACCGGATCATCCAGCGCGGGGACCTGCTCATGCTCGACTGGGGCGTCGGCTTCCTCGACTTCTACACCGACATGAAACGAATCGCCTACGTGCTGCGCGAGGGCGAGACGGAGCCGCCCGCGGGTGTCCTCCACGCCTTCGAGCAGGGGCGGCGGGTGCGGGACATCATGAAGGCGACCATCCGGCCGGCGCCCACGGCGCAGCAGGCGCTGGACCGGACGTGGGAGGCCATCGAGGCGGCCGGCTTCAACCGGATCGGCTTCAATCAGCCGACCGACGACCCGGAGGTGACGGACGTCATCCTCGGACCGCACTCCTTGGGCAACTGGGGGCACGGCATCGGGCTCTCGCTCGCCTTCTTCAATCCCGAGCAGCTCACCTACGAGCTACGCCCGGGCACGCTGATCTCGATCGAGCTCTTCGCCTACACCGCGAATCCCGAGTGGAACGGCGCCAAGATCCGGATCCCGCTCGAGGACGACGCGGTGGTGACCGAGCGGGGCGTCGAGTGGCTGTATCCCGTCAACGACCGGGTCCTGGTGATCAAGTAGGGGGACCGATTGACCGATTCCGGATGCGGCCGTAGTCATCAAGGCTACCCGGCCTCGACGCCGGACGGTCGGACCCCGCTCGCAACACCGGAGACACCGTGAGAGCTCTACTATCGATCCTCGGCGCGTCGCTCCTCGTGGCGGCCGGCGCGGAGGCGCAGCAGGCCACGCGCACGCAGCCCGTCGAGGGCATGCGCGACAACGGCACCGGGTACCACGCGCTCGTCGGAGCGCGCGTGGTCACGGCGCCGGGCCGCGTTCTGGACAACGCCACCATCGTCATCCGCAACGGCATCATCCAGCAGGTCTCCCAGGGAGGTTCCGCCCCGGCGGGCGCCCGGGTCTGGGACCTGAGCGGGCACACGGTCTACCCGGGCTTCATCGACGCCCATGCCGATCTGGGGATGGACGACGTCCCGGAAGGTGGGGACGTCGGTCCGACGCACTGGAATCCGCAGGTGCGCGCCTGGTACAGCACCACGGTCAATCTCCGGGACGACCAGAGCCGGCGGGCGGCGCTCCGGTCCCAGGGCTTCGGGACCGCGCTGGTGGTGCCGAAGCAGGGGATCTTCCGGGGCACCGCGTCGGTGGTGAACCTCGGTGACTCCGGGGTGCGCGAGCGCGTGCTCCGACCCGACGTGGCGCAAGCCATCGGGTTCCAGCGCTCCTTCGAGCTCGGCGGCTCCTATCCGAACTCCGCGATGGGCACGATCGCGCTCATGGAGCAGACCTTCATGGACGCGGAGTGGTACATCCGCGCCTGGGACGCCTACGAGGCGAGCGGGAGGGCCTTCCTTCCGCCGGAGACGAGCGAGGCGCTCGCCGCGCTCGAGGACGTCGTCCAGGGCAACCAGCCCGTCCTCTTCGAGACCGGCAGCGAGGAGGAGTACCTCCGGGCGCGGAAGGTCGCGGAGCAGTTCGGCCTGGACGCCTGGTACCGCGGCAGCGGTCAGGAGTACCGCATCGTCGACGTCCTGCGGGGGCACACCGAGCCGCTCCTCGTTCCGCTCGACTTCCCGGACGCGCCGAACCTGACCGGACCCGAGGCGGCGCTGAACGCGACGCTCGCCGACCTCCGACACTGGTACCTGGCCCCGACCAGCCCGGCGCAGCTCGCCCGGGCCGGGGTGCGCTTCGCCATCACGGCGGACGGCCTCTCCTCGCTCAACGACTTCCTGCCGAACCTGCGCACCGCCGTGGCGCGGGGGCTCTCTCCGCAGGCGGCTCTCGCGGCCCTGACGACGACGCCCGCCGAGTGGCTCGGGCTTTCGCGAAGCCACGGCACGATCGAGCAGGGCAATGTGGCGAACCTCGTCGTCAGCGAGCGCGACCTCTTCACGGAGGAGGCCGAGGGCCGCGACGTCTGGGTGCAGGGTCGCGTCTACGGCGTGACCCGCGCACCGCAGATCGATCCGCGCGGCACGTGGCGGATCGCGTCGGGGGACGAGTGGGGCTTCGACGCCGTCCTGACGCTCGAGGGACCGCTGAACCGCCTGCGCGGCTCGATCGAGGTGTCCGAGGGCGGCGCCCCCGGAGCCCAGGTGGACCTGGCCTCGGCCAGCGTGGTGGCGGACACCGGCCCGCTCGAGGTGCGCGTCGACACCGGCGGGCTCGGGTACGAGGTGATGGCTTTTCTGCTCGGCTCGGTCCGTGACGACGACTTCTTCGGCTGGACCTCGCTGCCCAACGGTGCCGACCCGTCGTTCTCGGGGTCGCGCATCGAGCCGTACGCGGGCCCGGCGCGTGGCACGGTCGCCATGAACGTGCCCGAGCTGAACCTGCCCTTCATCCGGCCGATGATGGAGTACGGGGTCAGCTCCATCCCGGAGCAGCCGGCGGCCGTGGTGGTGCGCAACGCCACGATCTGGACGCAGGGCCCGCAGGGTCGGCTGGAGAACGCCGACCTGCTCGTCCGGGCCGGCCGAGTCGAGGCCGTGGGCACCGACCTCGATGCGCCTCGCGGCGCGGTCGAGATCGACGGCACGGGCAAGCACGTCACCCCCGGCCTCATCGACCCGCACATCCACTCGGGCGTGAGCGCGGTGAACGAGAGCGGCTTCGCCATCGTCCCCGAGGTCCAGATGGGCGAGGTGATCACGCACAACAACATCTGGATGTACCGGCAGCTCGCCGGCGGTCTCACCACCGCGATGATCAAGCACGGCTCCGCCAACCCGATCGGCGGCGAGAACGTGATCGTCAAGATGCGCTGGGGCTCGCTCCCCGAGGAGCTCAAGCTCGACACCGACACGCGGACGGTGAAGTTCGCGCTCGGAGAGAACCCGAAGCGGCGTCAGAACCGCTATCCGGACACCCGCATGGGCACGCAGGAGATCATCCGCGACCACTTCCT
>CALJLC010000155.1 GCA_937982605.1 uncultured Gemmatimonadales bacterium
CCGTACGACGACAGCTTCACCGGGTTCGCACCGAAGGTGTTCGTCTCCAGGATCTCCGCCCCGGCCGAGACGTACTCGCGATGGATCCCCTCGACCAGCTCCGGACGGCTCAGATTCAGCTCGTCGTAGCAGACGTTGACGAAGACTCCCCGGCTGTAGAGCAGGGTGCCCATCGCGCCGTCGAAGACGTGGACGCGCCCGTCCTCGATGAGCTCCCTCACTTCGGGCGTTCCGGCGTGTAGCCGAGGTTGGGAGCGAGCCAGCGCTCGGCCTCCTCGACGCTCCACCCCTTTCGCGCGGCGTAGGAGGCGACCTGGTCCGGTCCGACCCGGCCGACGCCGAAGTAGCGGGCGTCCGGGTGCGACAGATACCACCCGCTCACCGAGGCGCCCGGGTGCATCGCGTAGCTCTCGGTGAGGCGGACGCCGATCGCCTTCTCGGCGTCCAGCAGGTCGAAGAGCGTGCGCTTCTCCGTGTGGTCGGGACAGGCGGGGTAGCCCGGCGCCGGGCGGATGCCCCGGTATCGTTCCGCGATCAGCGCGTCGTTGTCGAGCGACTCCTCGGCGGCGTAGCCCCACCAGCGCGTGCGGACCTCCTCGTGGAGCCGCTCCGCCAGCGCCTCGGCCAGCCGGTCGGCGAGCGCCTTGACCAGGATGGCGCCGTAGTCGTCGTGGTCGGCCTCGAGACGCCGGGCCAGCTCCTCGGGCCCCGGCCCGGCCGTGACGGCGAAGGCCCCGATCCAGTCCACCGGCTCCGACCGGGCCGGCGCGACCCAATCGGCCATGGCCAGGTTCTCGCGTCCGCCCTTCTTCGCGAACTGCTGGCGGAGGCCGTGTACCGTGGCGAGCCGCTCGCGGCCGTCGGCGTCGAAGACCGCGATGTCGTCGCCTTCGCCCGCGGCCCGGAAGAGCCCGAGCGCCGCCTTCGGCGTCGCGACCCCTTCGGTGTCCAGCCGGTCGAGCATCGCCTCGGCGTCCGCGAGCAGGGTCCGCGCCTGCTCGCCGACGACCGGATCGTCGAGGATGTCCGGGTACTTCCCATGGAGCTCCCACGCCTGGAAGAACGGGGTCCAGTCGATGTAGCCGCGAAGCTCCGGGACCCCCATCTCGACCACGTGAACCCCCGGGCATGCCGGTTGCGGCGGCTCGTACGTCGTCCAGTCGACGGCGAGCGCGCGGGCGCGGGCCTCCTCGATCCCGAGCAGCTCGCTCTTCGCCTCCCGGCCGGCCCGGCGCGCGCGCTCCTCGGCGTACTCCTCCCGCGTCGTGCGGACGAATGCGTCGCGTCGCTTCGGGTCGAGGAGCGTGGAGACGACCCCCACGGCGCGCGACGCGTCGAGCACGTGCACCGTCGCTCCCTCGTAGCACTGCTCGATCTTCACCGCCGTGTGCGCCTTCGACGTCGTCGCGCCCCCGATGAGCAGCGGGGCGGCGAAGCCCGTCCGCTGCATCTCGGACGCGACGTGGACCATCTGGTCGAGCGACGGCGTGATGAGGCCGGAGAGCCCGATCACGTCGACGTTCTCGGCGCGCGCCGCCTCGAGGATGCGCTCGGCGGGCACCATCACGCCGAGATCCACCACCTCGTAGCCGTTACACTGCAGCACGACGCCGACGATGTTCTTGCCGATGTCGTGGACGTCCCCCTTCACGGTGGCGAGCAGGATGCGGCCCTTGGAGCTCGCGTCCGTCTTCTCGGCCTCCAGGTAGGGCACGAGATACGCCACGGCGCGCTTCATGACGCGGGCGCTCTTCACCACCTGGGGCAGGAACATGCGCCCGCTGCCGAAGCGGTCACCGACGACGTTCATCCCGTCCATGAGCGGCCCCTCGATGACGTCGAGGGCCCGAGGCAGGCCTCGGCGGGCCTCCTCGGCGTCCTCCTCGACGTACTGGTCGATGCCGTGGACGAGCGCGTGCTCGAGCCGCTCGGCCACCGGCAGCTCCCGCCAGGAGAGATCCTCCTGCAGCCGGCGCTCGGTGCTCCCGGTCCTCTCGCCGGCGATGCGCGTCAGCGTCTCGGTGGCGTCTTCCTTCCGCGCGAAGAGCACGTCCTCCACGGGCTCGAGCAGCTCGGCGGGAATGTCGTCGTAGACGGGGAGCGCCCCGGCGTTGACGATCCCCATGTCGAGCCCGGCGTCGATGGCGTGATAGAGGAACGCGGCGTGCATCGCCTCGCGCACCTCCGGGCTGCCCCGGAAGGAGAACGAGACGTTGCTGACTCCGCCGCTCGTGAGCGCGTGCGGACACGCCTCCTTGATGCGGCGCACGGCCTCGATGAAGTCGATGGCGTAGCGCTCGTGCTCCTCGATGCCCGTCGCGACCGCGAAGACGTTGGGATCGAAGACGACGTCCTCGGGCGGGAAGCCCTCCTCCTCGACGAGGATCCGGTAAGCCCGTCGGCAGATCTCCACGCGGCGCTCGAGCGTGTCCGCCTGACCGTCCTGGTCGAAGGCCATGACCACGGCCGCCGCGCCGTATCGACGCACCTTCCGGGCGGCGACGCGGAACGCCTCTTCGCCGTCCTTCATCGAGATGGAGTTGACGACCCCTTTGCCCTGCTGGGTGCGCAGGCCGGCCTCGATCACCTTCCAGTCCGAGGAGTCGACCATGACGGGGATGCGGGAGATCTCGGGCTCGGAGGCGAGCAGGTTCAGGAAGCGGGTCATGGCCGCCTCCGCGTCGAGCAGCCCCTCGTCCATGTTGACGTCGAGGATCTGGGCGCCACCCCGAACCTGGTCGAGCGCCACCTCGACCGCGGTCTCGTAGTCGTCCTCCCGGATGAGGCGGGCGAATCGACGCGACCCGGTGACGTTGGTGCGCTCCCCGACGTTCACGAAGAGGGAGTCCGGCCCGATCGACAGCGGCTCGAGCCCGGAGAGCCGGGTCCGGCGGGGCGGCGACGGGACGGGGCGGGGCGGCAGCCCACGCACCGCCTCGGCCATCGCTCGGATGTGGTCGGGCGTGGTGCCGCAGCACCCACCGACGATGTTGAGGAAGCCGGCCTCGGCGAAGTCGCGGGTCACGGCCGCCATGTGCTCGGGCGTGTCGTCGTACTCCCCGAACTCGTTCGGCAGCCCGGCGTTCGGATAGCAGCTCACCGGCACCGCGGCGGCGTCCGAGAGCTCCTCGAGGAAGGGGCGCAGCTGGTCGATCCCGAGGGCGCAGTTGAGACCCACGGAGAGGAGCCCGCGGCGGCGTCCCGGACCGGGCTGCACGCCGTGCGCCACCGAGTTCCAGAACGCCTCCGGCGTCTGGCCGGAGAGCGTCCGGCCGCTCTGGTCGGTGATCGTGCCCGAGACCATGACCGGCACGTCGGCGCCCCGCTCCTCCAGCACCTCCGAGATGGCGAAGAGCGCGGCCTTGGCGTTGAGCGTGTCGAAGGCGGTCTCGACGAGCAGGACGTCCGAGCCGCCGTCGAGGAGCCCGCGGGTCTGCTCCGCGTAGGCCACGACCAGCTCCTCGAAGGTCACGTTGCGCGCGCCCGGGTCGCCGACGTCCGGCGAGATCGAGGCGGAGCGCGTCGTCGGGCCCAGGGCGCCCGCGACCCAGCACGTCCGGTCGGGGTGCTCCGCCATGAAGGCGTCGGCGGCCTCCCGGGCCACCTTCGCGGCCGCGTGGCTGACCTCCTCGGCGATCTCTTCGAGCCCGTAGTCCGCCAGCGAGATCCGGTTGGCGCTGAACGTGTTGGTCTCGATCAGGTCCGCGCCGGCCGCGAGGTACTGCGTGTGGATCTCGCGGATGACGTCGGGTCGGGTGACCGAGAGGAGGTCGTTGGCGCCCAGGAGCGCATCGGGGTGATCGGCGAAGCGCTCGCCCCGGAAGTCCTCCTCCGTGGGGCGGTGCCGCTGGATCATGGTGCCCATGGCACCATCGATGACGAGAATGCGCTCCGCGAGCGCGCGGTCGAGTCGCTCGATCCGCTCCGCTCGCGCCAACGTGCTGCCGTGCTCGCTCACTGCTCCAGACCCTCCAATGACAGAACCCCTCGCGTTCATACGCGACGGGGCTCTGGCTTTTTAGCTGTTTCGCGGACACGTGCCGGGCACGTGTC
>CALJLC010000156.1 GCA_937982605.1 uncultured Gemmatimonadales bacterium
GCGAGGCGTCGCTGCTGGCCCTGCTCTCACCGCAGCTCGGCGCCGGAGCCGCCGGGGCGGTCGCCGTGCTGGCCCGACTGTGGAGCACCGGGGTCGAGGTGGTGCCGGCCGCGGCGTTCTGGGCGCGCGAGGTGGCCCGGCCGTCGGGGCCCGAGCCCGGGGAGGCCGAACCCCGTGTCTGAGATCCGGCGAGTCCTCGTCATCATCCCCACGTACGACGAGGCGGAGAACCTCCCCCGCATCGTCCCCGCGGTGCTCGAACAGGACCCGCGCATCGACGTCCTCGTCGTCGACGACGCGTCCCCCGACGGGACGGGCGCGGTCGCGGATCGACTCGCGGAGGGCTCCGAGCGGGTCCGCGTCCTCCACCGCCCGGGCAAAGAGGGTCTCGGGCGAGCCTACCTCGCCGGCTTCCGGCTCGGCCTCCGGGAGGGGTACGACGTGCTCTTCGAGATGGACGCCGACTTTTCCCACCCCCCCGGCGCCCTGCCGCTGCTCCTCGACGCCTTCGCCGAGGCGGACGTGGTGATCGGCTCGAGGTACGTGGACGGGCGGGTGACCGTGGTCAACTGGCCGATGCGGCGTCTGCTCATCAGCTATTTCGGCAGCCGCTACGCGAGGGTCATTACCGGGATGCCCGTCCGCGACGGGACCGGTGGCTTCAACGGCTGGCGCCGCGAGGTCCTCGAGAAGGTGGACCTCGATCGGGTGCAGTCGAACGGCTACGCCTTCCAGATCGAGCTCAAGTTCCGGGCGTGGAAGGCCGGCTTTCGGCTCGTCGAGCGTCCGATCCTGTTCAAGGAGCGCGACTCGGGCGAGTCGAAGATGTCGAAACGCATCGTGCGCGAGGCGGTCTGGCGCGTCTGGTGGCTCAGGCTCCAGGCGATGGTGGGTCGCCTCTGAGCGCGCCGGGCGAGGGCCGGTCGCGTCTCCTGGCGCTCCGCTTCGACGTCGACTCGATTCGGTGCATCGAGGAAGGAATCCCGGCCCTCCGCCGGCTCGCGGACCGGCTGGGCGTCCGCTTCACCTTCTTCGTGAACATGGGACGCAGCTTCAACTGGTCCTGGAATCTGCGGCACCTCCTGCGGCGACGCTCGCGAGCCGCGTCAGGAGCCGCCGACCCGCACCGTGGACCCGGTACCGGCGCGGACGGGTCGGCATCCGCCGGTCCGCTCTCCCTTCCGACGAGTCGCAAGCTGGGCTGGTCCGGAGTCGTGCGCACCGTCGCCCTCAATCCGATGCTGGGTGATCGGTATCGGGGGACCTTCGACGCGCTCCACGCCGACGGTCACGAGCTCGGCCTCCACGGAGGCACCGACCACGTGGTGTGGCAACGCGGCCTGGACGTCCTGGACGGCGGGGCCCTGGAGCGGCTCCTGGCGCTGGGCGGAGGGGGAGCGGGCGAGCTCGAGGAGACCGAACCGAGCCGGTACCCCCCGGTCGTGCGCTACCTGGGGCCCTTCGACCTCGCCGAGGGGGCCACGAACCGCCATGACGTCGATCTTCCGCAGTACATCGGGGCCGTGCGCGTCATGTTCGTCGCCGGGCGCGACGGCGCCTACGGACGAGCGGACAAGTCCGTCTTC
>CALJLC010000157.1 GCA_937982605.1 uncultured Gemmatimonadales bacterium
AGGGGGCGGCCGCGCGCGCGCCGGCCATGAGCCCCACGGGCAGGACGAGGTCCGGGGCCAGGCACGGGAGAAGGACCGTGACGGATCAACGTGCCCGGAGAGCCGATCACGGGATCCCCCGGAGCAGCGTCTCGGCGGCCGCGGTGGCCACCTCGGCGGTGCCGGTCGCGTCGATGCCGAACCAGAAGCTGGCGAGGACGAGCGCCCACGTCGGCACCAGGAGGGACAGCGGGGCCTCCTTCACCTCGTGGTCCGGGTCCAGCTCACCGAAGTAGGCGACCTCGACCACCTTCCAGATGTAGACGACCGCCATGAGCGAGCCGACCATGACGATGCCGGCCACGCCCCAGCGGCCCTGCTCGAGCGCCGCCTGCACGAGGTACCACTTGCTCACGAAGCCGACGGTGAGCGGGACGCCGATCAGGCTCAGACCGCTCAGGACGAAGGCGGCCATCGTCCACGGCATCGCCTTGCCGAGCCCCGCCATCTTCTGCAGCTGTACCGAACCGATGCGGTACATGACGCAGCCCATCGCCATGAAGAGCGCGCCCTTCATGAGCGCATGGTTGAAGAGGTGCAGGATCCCGGCGGTCACGCCCAGCACCGAGCCGAAGCTGATCCCGAGCACCATGTAGCCGATCTGCGCCACCGAGGAGAAGGCCAGGAGGCGCTTCACGTTGGCCTGGTAGATGGCCACGGCGGACATGGCGAGGATGGCGATCAGCGCCAGCGGCATGAGCACCATGTCGAGCTGCATCCGCTCGAACGAGAAGGCGAAGCCGAAGACGGTGAAGAAGAAGCGCAGCAGCAGGTAGACCGAGACCTTCGTCGACGTCGAGGCCATGAAGGCGGTCACGGCCGACGGCGCGTACGTGTACGCGTTGGGGAGCCACAGGTGCAGCGGGAAGAGGGCGAGCTTGAGCGTGACCCCGACGGTGAGGAAGGTGAACGCGACCGGAATCGTCCGGTTGTCCGCCACCGCCGGCAGTCGCTCGGCCAGATCGGCCATGTTGAGCGTACCGGTCATCACGTACATCAGCCCGATGCCGATGACGATGAAGGTGGCGCCGATGGTGCCCATGATGAGGTACTGGTAGGCCGCGGTCAGCGCCCGCCGATCCTGCCACAGGGCGATCATCGAGTACGCCGAGAGCGACGACACCTCGAGGAAGACGAAGACGTTGAAGACGTCCCCGGTGATCGAGATGCCGAGCAGCCCGGTCAGCGACAGGATGAACGCCGCGTAGAAGAGCGGCGCGCGGTCCTCGCTGATCTCCCTGGCCACGCTCAGGCGTGCGTACGGGATCGCCACGGCTCCGATCGTCGCCACGATCAGCGCCACGAAGGCGCTGGCCAGGTCGATGCGGTATTCGATGCCGTAGGGGGCGGTCCACCCCCCCAGGGCGTACCGGATGACCCCCTCGGACATGACCTGACGGAGGAGCGTGAACGAGGCGTACAGCGCCCACCAGCACGCGGCGGTCGCCACCAGCCAGGCGGCACGGGCCCGGCCCACCAGCGCCGCGACGGGCGCCAGCAGCATGGGGACGACGACGAGGAGCGCCGGGAGGTTCTCTCTCACGCGGCCCCGCCCTTCGCGACGGCCCGCCTCACGAGCCGTTGTCCTTTGCGGTGATCTCGTGCTCGTCGATCGTTCCGTACGCTTCCTTGATGCGGACGACGAGCGAGAGGCCGAGCGCCAGCGTGGCCACGCCGACGACGATCGCGGTGAGCATCAGGACGTGCGGGATCGGGTTGGAGTAGAGCACCTGCGCCGCGCCGTCCCCGTGGTCCCCCTCGAGGAGGATCGGAGCCGTCCCTCCCGACACCTTTCCGAACGCCACGTACATCATGATGACGGACGTCTGGAAGACGTTCAGCCCGATCAGCTTCTTCACGAGGTTGCCGCGGGCGATCAGCGTGTAGAAGCCCACCATCATGAGGACGATGATCGCCCAGTAGTCGATGCGCCCGAGCAGCTCGTTCACGGGTCGAGCCTCCTGCGCCCGGCGAAGGCGTAGAAGAGCTCGACCATCACGCCGAAGACCGTCACGAGGACGCCCAGCTCGACGCCGATGATCCCGTAGTGCTGTCCGTGCGTCGGGTCGTGCGCCAGGACGTCGTAGTCGAGGAAGTTGCCGCCCATCGCCATCGTGACGAAGCCGACGCCGAGGTAGAGCGCCACGCCGAGCGCGCCGCAGGCGTAGGTGGCCCGCGGCGGAAGCACCTTGAGCGCGTTTCCGAGGCCGTAGACGAGGGCGTAGAGGACGAAGGCCGCGGCGAAGATGACTCCCGCCTGGAATCCGCCGCCCGGCCCGTAGTCTCCGTGGAACTGGACGTACAGCGCGTACAGCAGGATGAAGGGAATGAGGATCTTGGCGCCGACGCGCAGGATCACGCGGTCATCCATCGGATCCCTCCCCGCCCCGCCCGGAGGCCGGCCCCGCGGGGCCGTCGTCCGGTGGCGCGTCGTGCGAGGACAGGCGTCCTTCTTCGGTGGCCGTCGGCGGGCGGCCCTCCATGCCCTCCTCGGAGATCATCGCCACGAGCTCTTCGCGCGTCGTCCCCGGCCGGACGGTGATCCACCGGTCCTGGTGGTAGACCCGCCGCGGCAGCGGCCCCCTCGCCAGCAGGAGGAGGACACCGACCATGGCCGCGAAGATCACCGCCGTCTCGCCCATCGTGTCGTAGCCCCGGTACGAGGCCAGGACGGACGTCACCACGTTCGGGATGTGGATCTCCTCGTACGACTCCTCGAGGTAGTGGGGCGCGACGTGCCGGTGCGCCGGATTGTCCGGGTCGGCGGCGATCAGCTGCTCGAGCCGCTCACGGGGCGCGGCATCGCCGCCGCGATCGTGGACCTCGTGGCACGCTTCCGCCGGGGAGTGCGGTGCCTCGTCCTGGGGCGCGGGGCTCTCCGGGTGGCCGAAGGGAGGGATCTGGGACGTGCCGTAGACGAGAATGCCGCCCGTGACGACCACCACGAAGAGCGGCAGGAGCGGCGGCCGGGTCGGAGGCGTCTCCTTGTAGCCGACGAGCGCGAGCGTCGACAGGAAGAGCACGGTGGAGATGCCCGCACCGACCGCGGCCTCCGTGAACGCCACGTCGACCGCGTCCATCACCACGAAGAGCCCCGCCGAGACGAGGCTGTAGATGCCCGCCAGCATGACCGCGGCAAAGAGGTTCCGCGTGCGGATGACCGCGATGCCCGTGACGGCGAGCATCACGAAGAGCACGCTGGTGACGACGCCGGTCACGTGCCCTCCTCCGCGTCGTTCGTCCACGGCTCGACGCCGCCCGCGAGGCCGGCCCGGGCCAGCGCGTGCGTGGCGATCGGGCTGGTGAAGAGCAGGAAGGCGTAGACCAGGACGAGTCGAACGAGCACGGTCCAGTAGCTCGTGTGTCCGGGCACCATCTCCTCGACGGTGTAGAGCGCCATGCCGAGGAGCAGAAAGCCCGCACCCATCGTATCGGTCATGCCGGCCGCGTGGAGGCGGGTGTAGACGTCCGGCATGCGCAGGATGCCGATCGTGCCCACGAGCATGAAGAAGAGGCCCAGGCCGAGCGAGCCCCAGATGAGGACGTCGAAGGCGAGGTCCATCACTCGGCCTCCCGCTGAATCCGACGAGTCAGCCCCAGGTCTCCGTACTCGAAGAACTTCAGCACGGCGATGGTGCCGATGAAGTTGATCAGGGCGTAGACGAGCGCGAGGTCGAGGAACTCCGGCCGCTCGGTGAGGAAGCCGATCGCCGCGATCAGCAGCACCGTCTTCGTGCCGAAGGTGTTCACGGCGAGGACGCGATCGTACACCGTCGGACCGAGGAGCGCGCGCAGGAGCGCGAGCGCCATCGAGACGAGGATCCCGGCCGTGGCGGCGACGAACACCTAGCTCGCCCGCTCCCTTCGGCCCCGCTCGACCCGGGTGCAGCGGACGTCCATCTGCTGCTGTTCGTCGGTCTCGAGGTCGGCCGCCCGCAGCGCGTGGATCTCGAACTCGTGTCCGGCCACGCCGGTCGTGATCGTGCCGGGCGTGAGCGTGATCGAGTTGGCGTAGATCGCCCTTCCGAGGTCGGTGTCCTGGGAGCCGTGGAAGACCACGATCCGCGGGCTGATCGGGAGTTTCGGATCGAGGATGACCTTCGCCACCTCGACGTTGGCCACGAAGATCTCCTTCATGAGCCACGGGAGGTAGCTGAAGAAGCGACCGGTCACGTGCAGGGGCACGCCCTCCTGGTCGACGACCTCCATCCGCGCCGCGATGTACACGACGAGGACACACGAGCCGACCCCGAAGCCGAGCAGCAGGGGCGTGTAATGGCCCGAGAGCGTCAGCCAGAATCCGAAGAGTACGACGCCTAACCCGATCGCTCGGAGCAAGCCGACTCCTAACCCGTCACTGTTGGAAAGGCGGAGGGGGCGGACCTCCGGGGAAACCGAGCGGCGAATCTACCAGTTGGACTGGGCCCCGTCCACAATCTCCTGGACCAGCAGCTCGATGGCCCGGCGGCGGCCCTCTTCCTCGGGAGAGCCCTCCGCGTACTCGCCGAACGCGCTCACGTTCGTCGACTCCCAGAGGACCACGTTCTCGACCAGGTCGACGATCTCCACGGCCACACCGATGCTCACCTGGCGCTGGGTCACCCGGGCGGCCTGTCCGGGCTGGCCGGCGCGGTAGTTCGGGGCGGAGACGTCGTACCGGGTGATCCGGCCACGGACGATGGCGTCGGCCACGTCCACGCCCGCCGTGCGGATCCCCAGCGCGCCCGGGAGCCGGCTGAGGAGCTGGTCGTACAGCTCGCCGGTGATCTCGAAGCGCGCCGTGTCGTTGTCGAAGGGCTCGATGGCGATCGTCTCGATGTGCGGCGGCGGGAAGGAGCCCGCGCGAAACGAGTAGTTGCAGCCGGTCAGGCCGAGCAGGCACAGAGCGGGCACGGCCCGGACGAGGGCGCGACGGGTGGTCATGGCCATAATCTACCGCCTCCGAGGCCGCGCGGGCTCGGTCAGCCCCGGGGGTCCCAGATGTCCGGGTCGAAGGGCTCCGCGGGCCGCCACGCCGTCCGCTCGATCACCAGCTCGCGGAAGTCCCGGAGATTGCGGTAGGTGGCCGACGCTGGGAAGCGCTCGCCCGGCACGTCGGTGAGGCGCACCCACTCGACGACCGATCCCCGCTCCAGGAGCTCGGCCGCCTGGAGCCGCCCGGCCGCGGTCTGGTAGTGGAGCTCGCGGCCGTCCTGGTAGCGGTAGCGCAGGCGCTGGGCCGCGTTGTCCAGCCGGTCCCCGCCCACGAGCTCGGTGCCGTCCACCGGGTGGAACACGCCGAGCGTGCTCCACATGAGATCGACCGGTGGCAGCACGTCGTCCGGGGCCCCGGGCGGGATCCTCAGCTCACCCTCGACGACCACCGCCGAGATCACGCTCTCCTGATTGTCCAGGAAGAGGTCGAGGCGCGCGCGGTACGGCGGTTCGACCCGAGCGACCCCGACCCCGCGGACCCGCGCCCCCTCCTCGTTCAGCTCCCAGCGGAAGTCGATGCGCGCCGGCTCTTCGAGCAGCGTGGCCCGCTCCAGCCCCGACGCCACGTCTCGCGGCTGACCGACCGGTCCGACGACCGCTGGACGCCCGGGCGTGCAGGCGGTGAGCAGGATCGAGACGACCGCCGTGACCGCGATCGGCGTCCATGGCCGGAGGCTGTTGGGCATGGCCTCCCTACCCCTTCCTGCCCGACGCGGTTCGCGCCACCCTTGTTCGTGCCCGAAACACGCCCCGTCCTCCTCGTCTCCGACATCCATCTCGGCGCCACCTCGCCGGGGCATCGAGCCGCGTTCACCGAGTGGCTCGACCACGCGGCCACCACCGCCGCGTCGATCATCGTCAACGGGGACCTCTTCGACTTCTGGTTCGAGTACCGATGGGGCGTCACGCGCGGCTACGACGACGTCCTCGCCCGCCTGAGGGAGATCGTGGACTCGGGTGTGCCGGTGACACTGGTGGGCGGCAACCACGACTGGTGGGGCGGTCGTTACCTGACCGAGGAGATCGGGGTCGAGTTCCTGCACGAGCCCGAGACCCGCACGATCGCCGGCCTCCGGACCTTCCTGGCCCACGGCGACGGGCTCGGCGCGGGCGACTGGGGCTACCTGGCGCTCAAGGCGGTGCTGCGCTCCCCGCTGACGCGGGTGGCCTTCTCGTGCCTTCCGGTCTCGGTCGGCGACCGGATCGCCGGCCGGGTGTCGCGCACCGAAGACCGCTGGGACCAGTGGGGCGAGCATCAGCAGGCCCGATCCGACGCGCTGGAGCAGTGGGCGCTCGGCCGGCTGGAGCGGGAGCCGGAACTCGACCTGATCCTGCTGGGTCACACGCACATGCCGCTGATCCGTGAAGTCGGCCCCGCCCGCTGGTACGTCAACTCGGGGGACTGGGTCTATCACCAGACGTACGTGACGCTGGAGGAGGGATGCCCTCCCCGCCTCTCCGACTGGAGGGAACGCCCGTGAGCCGGTCGTCGGCTTCGCGGCCGCCGCGCCGGGCACGACCGGTGTCTCAGCGGGCGGTGGCGCGCGCGGGCTGCCTCCTTGCGTTCGCGCTGCTCCCGGCGGCGGGTGCGGCCCAGGCTCCTGTTCGGCCGGCCACCGAGATCCCCGGCCTGCCGCCGCCGCTGCCGATCTCCCCCGGGGGCGCCTTCTGGCGCGCGATGGTCCTGCCCGGGTGGGGTCACGCCGCGATCGGCGCCCACGGCCGCGGGGCCTTCTACGCCGGCGCCCAGGCGGCGACCGTGTACACCCTGCTCCGGACCCGCGTCCGCCTGGTGGAGGCGCGCAAGGGCCTCGTCTTCCGCGAGGAGGCGCTGCGGGCGGCGGCGATCGCGGGCGGCGAGAGCGATCCCGACGCGATCGAGGCGATCCTCGACCAGGACGACGCGCGCACCGAGCTGCAGGCGCTCGTCGAGAGCCGCGAGTCCCAGCAGGAGGACCTGCTCGCCTTCTCGATCTTCCTCGTGCTTCTCAGCAGCGCGGACGCGTACGTGTCGGCGCATCTGGCGCGCTTCCCCGATCCGCTCGAGCTGGAGACGCGCGTGTCTCCCGCGGGCGGCGTGGACGTCGGTCTTCGGATCACCCTGGGCAACTGACGCCCCCCACCGGCGTCCGTGGCGGCGCTGGCGGGAGCGTGTGGGAATCGAACCCACCCAACCGGGTTCTAGCCGGGCTGCACGGTTTTGAAGACCGCCGGGGACACCAGTCCCCCTCCGCCCCCCCAAGCGCGTCGCGAGTCGACGGTCGGCGAGCGCCGCGTGCGTCCGGTCGGAGACGCGGACGCGGACGTTACCGGGAAGCGGGCGGCGCCTCAAGCACGGTCGGGACGCTGCAAGTCGGCGATCCGGTCGATCTCGGCGACGATCTCCGTCCGCAGCTCCGCGAGCCGGTCGCGTCTCTCCGAGCGTCGGCGAGACCGCAGGAACACCCTCACGTCCTCCCGTACGACGGCCTGTCGCTCCCGCCAGGCGATCGCGGCGACGCCCGACACCGGCAGCACGACGCCCACCGCCACCGCCCAACCGACCCCGGCCGCCGCCCACACCGCCATGCACGTCGCCGCCAGCCAGAGAGGGAACGCGCCGATGGCGACGCCGACCTTGTACGTGGCGATCTGGTCGAGCTTCGGGCGGAAACGGCCGGCGATGAGCCGCGTGGCCAGACCCGGCAGGAACCAGTAGGCCATCCCGACGAGCGCCGCGGGGAGCACCACCGCCAGCATGAAGGCCTGCCACGCCGTGTACCGGAGCACCGAGCCGAGGCGATACCGATCCGGGACGTCCCCGGCGGACGCTCCGTACAGCGTCAGGAGGCGCATGTATCGGCTCACGTCCGCCCCGAGTCGCGCCAGCCGGGCCGGGTCGTCCGCGCGCAGCCGGCGGAGACCGTCCGCGAAGCGCTGCAGCCGGGGGATGCGCGCCGCGAGCGGCTCGCGCTCGCGCGGGCGCACCAGCCCCTTGGCCCGCGCGTAGAGGCGCTCGGCGGCGTCGACGAGCTCCGCCTCCTCCTCGGTCTCGAAGTTGAGCGTGAGGCGCCTGAGCCGGCGGGCGATCTCCTCGGTGAGCTCCTCCACGCACGCCCGTTCGTCGTGCTCGAAGCGCGCGCGGAAGTCGGAGACCGGAAAGGAGTCGCCGTAGGTGGCCACGACGCTGCCTCGGAAGAGGTGCTTGCGGCGGTACGTCAGGCCCACCGGCTGGATCCGCAGACCGAGCCGCCAGCCCGACTCCGATTCGGCGCGCAGCGCGATCCGGGCCGCGCCGGTGCGGAGCGGGCCGAGCGAGGGCTCCGAATGGCTCTGACCCTCGGGATAGATCTGGACCGCACCCCCCTCGGTGAGCGCCTCGATGGCGGCCTCGAACGTCCGCTGGTTGCGGTGCATCTGGGTGGGGTCGTCCTGCTTCCGGTAGACGGGAAGCCCGCCGAGCCCCTTGAGCACCGTGCCGACCAGGGCCTGCTCGAAGAGGGGAGCCTTGGCGAGCGGTCGGGTCACCCGCCCCGCCGTGTGGAAGATCACGAGAGGATCGACCAGGGCGTTGGGATGGTTCGCGGCCACGAGCAGGGGCCCTCCGGCGATCTCCGGGCCGTCGCGCTCCACGTCGAGAAAGAGCGCCACGGCCCACCCCACGAGCCGGGTGATGGCGGCGGCTAGCATGGCCGGAAGATGAACGGGGGCGGCGGCCGAAGCCACCGCCCCCGTCGCCGCTCGGCGCCCCTGTCCCGCTGGCCCGCGCGGTGCGGGCCGGGGCCCGGGGCCGCGCGGGTCGAAGCGTCAGGTGATCAGGCGCTCCGTGTCGATCGGGTCGAGCCCCAGCTCGCGCAGGAGCTCGTTGAGCCGGGCGATGTCCTGCTGGATGATGAGCTGCATCTGGTCGAGCTCCGTCTGGAGCTGATCCGAGAGCGTCTCGAAGACCTCGTACGACTGGTCCGTGGGGCGCGTCTCGGCGAACTCGACCAGGTTCTGAAGCGCCGCGATCTTGTTGTTCAGCTTGATCGGGTAGTTGAGCGGATCCTGGTTCGACTGGTTCTGCACCTGGTAGATCTCGCCCTCCACGCCGTCGAGCCGCTCACCGGCGGAGGCCGCGAGTGACTGAAGCTGCGCGTTGTCGCTCTGCTCGAGCCGGTCGGCGATCTGCTGCTCGATCGAGCGGATGCGCAGCACGGCCTCGTTGGCGTCCGTGACGCGGTCCCGGATCCGGATGGCGAAGTCGAAGCGCTCCCGAAGGTCGGCGAGCGTGACCCCCTCCGCGATCGCGCGCGGATTCATGCGGATCTCGAACTCCTCCGTCATGCTCTCGCCGTCGACGGTGAGGCGGACCTGGTAGCGGCCGGGGAGCACGGCGGGACCCTGGTTGCCCGCGGCCCAGAAGATCCGGCCCTCGAAGTCGGTCCACCCCTCGAGCCGCATGTTCCAGCGGAACCGGTTGGCGCCGGCATCGACCGACGGTGTCTGGCCGCCGCCGCCGCCGAAGAACGCCGCGAACGGGCTCTCCTCCTCTTCCTCGTCCTCCTCCTCGTCCGGTGACTCGAAGGAGGCCAGGACGTCGCCTCCGGCGTCCATGAACTCGAGGATGACCTTGTCGGCTTCCTCGGCCAGGTAGTAGTCGATCTCGACCGTGTTGTCGAAGAGGCGCACCGGGTCCTTCGGGTCGTACAGCCAGAAGTCCGAGGCGGCGACCACGTCGTTGATCTGACGCAGCGGGCCGATGCTCTCCATGACCCAGAAGGAGCGCCCGTGCGTGCCGATGACGAGGTCGTTGTCCTCGACGACGAGATCGGAGACCTGAGTCACCGGCAGGTTCATCGTGAGCGGCTGCCACGACGCCCCGTCGTTCCAGGAGATGTAGACGGTGCGCTCGGACGCCGCGTAGAGCAGCCCGGGGCGCATCGGGTCCTCGCGGACCGCGCGCACGAAGTCGTCGGCCGGAATCCCGTCGACGATCTTCGTCCACGTCTCCCCGTAGTCCTCGGTCTTCCAGATGTAGGGACTGCGGTCGTTGTCGACCAGGTAGCGGATGCCCGCCACGTAGGCCTTGCCGGGGGTGTTCGGCGACGACTCGATCGTGTTGATGCGCACGAAGTCGGGCGCGTCCGGAGGCGTGACGTTGCTCCACGTCGGAGAGGCGGCGCGACCGTTCCGCGTGATGTGGACGAAACCGTCGTCCGACCCCGCCCAGATGACGTTCGGGTCGTGCGCCGACGGCGCGATCGCGAAGACCGTCGCGTACGTCTCGACACCCGTCTGGTCCTTGGTGATCGGGCCGCCCGAGGGCCCCACGGTCATCGGATCGTTGCGCGTCAGGTCCGGGCTGATCTGGATCCAGCTCTGACCCTCCGTCGTGGTCTTCCAGACCTTCTGCGTTCCGGTGTAGAGGATGTTCGGGTCGTGCCGGTCGAAGACGATCGGGAAGGTCCACTGGACCCGCTCACGCAGGTCCTCGGCGGACTGACCCATCGGGTTCTCCGGCCAGACGTTGATGGCCCGCGAGAAGCCCGTGCCGTGGTCGTACCGCGACAGCGAGCCGCCGTAGCAGCCCGCGTAGAAGATGTCGGTGTCCACCGGGTGCGGCGCGATGTAGCCGCTCTCACATCCGCCGACGGCGTAGAAGTAGTTGCTGCCCCCGCCGAAGCCTCCGGCGGCGGAGAGGTGGCCCCACCCGCCGGACGGCGTGCACGCGGTGGAGTTGTCCTGCTGCGCTCCGCAGATGTGGTAGGGCTCGTGGTTCGTGGTGATGACCCGGTAGAACTGGGCGGTGGGGTAGTCCTGCTCGGTCCAGGTGGCGCCGCGATTGAAGGAGACGTTCCCGCCCCCGTCGTTCGTGTTGATCATCCGCTCGGGGTCGGACGGCGCGATCCAGAGGTCGTGGTTGTCCCCGTGCGGCACCCGGATCGTACGCTCGAACGTCGTTCCGCCGTCGTTGGACTGGTAGAAGCCCGTGTTGAGCGCGTACACCACGTCCTCGTCCTGCGGATCGGCGTAGATGCGGGTGTAGTAGAACGCCCGCTGACGGAGGCGGCGCTCGTCGTTGACGTGCTCCCACGTCTCGCCGCCGTCGTCGGAGCGGTACACCCCGCCCTGCGGCTCGTGCTCGACGATGACCCACACGCGGTCGGAGTTCGCGGGCGAGACCGCCACGCCCATCTTGCCGATCGGCGACGCCGGCTCCAGGCCGAGGCTGGCCGTGATGTCCGTCCAGGTCTCGCCGCCGTCCGTCGACTTCCAGAGCCCGGAGTCGGGTCCGCCGGAGCTCATCCCCCAGCTCTTGCGCCACGCCTCCCAGATGGTGGCGTAGAGGACGTCCGGGTCGTTGGCGTCGACGACCAGGTCGGTCGCGCCGGCCTTCTCGCTCTTGAAGAGCGTCAGCGCCCAGCTCTGACCGCCGTCGGTGGTCTTGTAGACTCCGCGCTCCGGGTTCTCGGCCGAGTGCTGCCCGAACGCCGCCACCCACGCCACGTCGCAGTCGTCCGGATGGATCCGGATGCGCGCGATGTTCTGCGACTCGACCAGGCCGAGATGCTCCCAGGTGGCGCCGGCGTCGTTCGACCGGTAGACGCCGTCGCCCTGCATGATGTTGCCCCGCAGCTGCGTTTCACCGGTGCCGATGTAGACGACGTCGGGGTTCGCCTCGCAGACCTGGACCGCACCGACCGACGAGCTGTTGATCTTCCCGTCCGTGACCGGATTCCACGTCGTCCCGCCGTCCGTCGTCTTCCACAGGCCGCCCCCGACCGCTCCGAAGTAGTACTCGAGTGGGCGGGCGTCGCTGCCGGCCCCGGCCGTCGAGCGCCCGCCGCGGGCGATGCCGACGCTCGACCAGGAGAGTTCGTCGAAGAGCGCCTCGTCGTACTGCTGCGCCTCGGCACGGGTGGGAAGGAAGGCCGCGGCCGCGCACGACAGCGCGGCGGCGGCGAGGATCGGACGCGTGATCAGCATGATCGAGCCCCGGGGCTGCATGGACGGTTCCCCACGAAGGCCGCGCGGGGCGGCACCGCGCGGGCGCACGGAAGCGGTAAGGTAACCGGCTCGGCCGCCGCGCGAACGACTCCCGCGGAAGTGGAGCGCTAGCGTCCGACGCCCAGGAGTCCGAGCAGGCCCGACACGAAGGAGCCGTTCACGACGATCGAGGGCGCCGGAGGGGGCGGGCCGGGGTCGATCGGGCTGTCGTCGCCGACGTCTTTGTTGAACGCCAGGATGGCGCCCACGGTGACGCCGACCGCGATGACCGTAGACAGCGCGATCGTGCGCTTCGTCGAGAATTCGGCGTGCTGCAGGCTGCCGTACTGGCCGGGCGGGAGTGTGAGCGGGTCGTAGCGGACGATCGCCCGAAGGGCGGCGTACTCCTGCAGATTGGTTCCAG
>CALJLC010000158.1 GCA_937982605.1 uncultured Gemmatimonadales bacterium
CGAACGCGCCCGCGTACACGACCCAGTTCGCGACGCCGAGCGGCAGCCAGCGGAGGGCGGGCCGCGGGGCCAGCGGCGGCGGATCCGCCGTGCCGCTGACGCGAAACCAGGCGCCGGTCACGGTCCGGAAGACCGGCGGCGCGAGCCCGACAGCGAGACCGCCGAGGAGGACCCCGGGCGCCACCCAGCGCCAGGAGGCCCCGTCCGCCAGCGTCCAGATCGAGCCCAGACCCAGAACGAGCGCCGAAAGCAGCGCGATCCCCTGGAGCAGGGCGGCCGCCGCGGCGGACGTCGAGGCCGGCACGCCGCGCCGGTGCCCGAGCGTGGCCAGCGCGGCCACGTTCCAGATCCGGCCGGGCAGGTACCGGCCGAGGTTGGCGATCATGAACAGGCGCACCCGCTCGCGGACGGGAAGCGAGGGACCGCCGAGGTCGGCCACGATGTGACCCCAGAGCCAGCCGCCGAAGAAAAGACCGGCCAGGAGGAGCGCGCAGCTTCCGGCCAGCGTGACCCACGCCGGCGTCCAGCCCGTGAGATCCAGACGGCGGATCTCCTCGAGCCCCAGACCCGCGCGATCGGCCACGAACCAGGTGACCAGCACCGTGGCGGCCAGCTGGCCGGCCCGGATCAGCCATGTCTTCAGGGCTTCGACCTCCGCTCGAGCCGCACGCTCCACGCCAGCCCCGCGAGGAGGGCCACGAGGATCGCCACGCTCACGACGAGATAGCGCGTGAGGAGCGTCGACTGGTACCACATCACCACCGAGCTGGTGCCCGCAGGCACGGGGACGGCCCGGAGCGCGTGATAGGCGCGCAGCACTTCGGTGGGCTCTCCGTCGATCGTGGCCCGCCACGCGGGGAACCAGTTGTCCGCGACGACGAGGAGCGCCGGTCGGTCGGAGTCCACGGTCAGCTCGAGGCGGTCCGGCGTGCGGCTCACCCACGTCACGCGTCCCTCGGGCTGCCCCCCGTCGAGCGCGATGGGCGGGGGCTCGGCGAGAACGGCCTCCCGCGCCGGGTCGTGCGCGTCACTGAGGATGTACGGGACGGCCTCGGTGTCACTCCGCACCACGGCCTCTCCGACGAGCCGGGCGCGCGGCAGGCCGACGTCGGGCAGCAGGGTCTGGTACGGGCGGCCTCCCGCGAGCTGCGTGCGGGAGATCGCGCCCCCTTCCGGCGAGACGCCGAGCTCGGCGTCGGGCCAGAGGATGTACCGGACGTTGAGGATCCGCCGGACGTTGGGGTGCCTCAGGTTGTCCGGGAAGCCGGAGCCGACCATGCCGATGAGCTCCCGGTAACGCCCGAGATCGTTCGGGTGGTGTCCGGCGGCCAGCTCGATCCCGTGCATGGCCGGGGTCACGTCCTGTCCCCGCTGGACCATCGAGAAGAGACGGTACGGTTCGTCGCTGTTTCGCTCCCGCTCGAGAAGGGCCCGCACGTTGGGGTCCGGCTGGGCCCACTGGTAGAAGTCGAGCGTCTGGACGAACGGTGCGTCGATGCGAGCCTCGTCGACGACGACGAGCGCGACCAGCGCCGCGATCGCGGCCGTTCCGGGGATCCGCGCCTTCGTCCACGCCCACACGGTACCCGCCGTCGCCGCGCCCAGGAGCACCGCGATCGACGCACCTCGGGCGATGTTGGGCAGATGAGCCTGGAGGATCTGGAGGCGCCTCTCGTCGATTCCAGGCCAGATGACGGCCGTCCAGAGCGACGTGAAGACGCCACTCGTGACGAGGAGCGCGAGGATCCCCAGGGAGCCGGTTCCGATCCACAGCACCTTCCGGACCCGCGCCGCGCCCTCTTCGTCCGCCGCCGCCACGAGCCCCCGGACGCGGTCGAGCCCGAGTGCCGCCATCGTCACCGCCGCGAAGGCGAAGAGGAAGGCGACCATGTCCGCCGACCGGAAGAGCCGTACGCCGGGCACGAATTCGTAGAACAGACCCCAGACGGGCGTGTGCTCCCCCAGCCCGAAGGCCAGCGCCAGGAGGCCGAGACCCGTCAGGAAGTAGCGGAGCTGCCGTCGGGGCCCGCCCACGAACGACACCGCCGCCAGCAGGAGCACCACCAGCCCGGCGTAGGCGTGGTTGTCCTTGAAGAAGTTCCGCCCCCAGTAGGTCTCCGTGCTCCACGCCGCCCCGCCCGCCGAGTTGCCGGCGAACTCGGGGATGACGAGCGACATGACCTCTTCGGGATTCAGGGAGTACGACGCCGACCAGGCGCGGCCGCTCTGCCCCGCGGCCTCGTCCGTGGTCTGGGTGCGCCGGGAGTGCTCGACCACGTACTCGGCCGCGGGCACGAGCTGAACCGACGCCCCGGCCGCCCCGAGGAGCGATCCGAGCATGAAGAGCGCGAAACGCACGCCTCCCGCGGCGGGGCGCACCCCGGGTCGGTCGCCATCGGGCCCGTTCGGGTCGGGGCCGTCGTCCCCGCCGGCTTCGCGATCCTCCGTCGACGCTTCGGCGACGACCTCGTCGCGCCCCCGCGCGATCAGGACGGAGCGCCAGATGGCGTAGAGGCCCACTCCCCCGAAGAGGAAGTACGCCATCTGGAAGTGCGTCGTGTACAGCACGAGCGCCACCACCAGAGCGACGCTCGCCACCGTCCCGACCCCCGGGCGGCGGAAGTGGCGTTCCACCACCCAGAAGAGGAGCGGAGCCAGGGCCGTGACGAAGATCTTTCCGTCGTGCCCCGGGTGGACGAAGCCGATGAGGAACGGCCCCAGCATGTACGCCGCCCCGCCGAGGAGGGCCGCGGGCTTCGAGCCGCCGATCGCGCGGACCCAGCCGAAGAAGAAGAGCCCCGCGAGGAAGACGTGGAGCACCAGCTTCCACCCGAGTGCGCGATGGGGCTCGAGGAGGAGCAGGAGGAGGAGCGAGGGCGGGTACAGCGAGTCACCTCCGCTCAGCGCCTCGAGGAACGGTGTGCCACCCAGGAGGTGCGGCGCCCACCCGGGGACCCGCCCGAGCTGCTGGAGCATCTCGGCGTACAAGGCGCGCGCCTGGTACCCGCCGCTCAGGGTGTCTTCCCCGTAGAGCATGCGATCGCTGAAGACGAACTCCCGGAAGAGGAAGAGCGTCAGGACCGCGTACAGGAGCGGAGGGAGCCACGGGGGTAGCGTCGCTTCGGCCCGGGGCTCGGGAGCGGGCCGCCGTTCGCGCCTGCGTGCTTTCGCCGCCATCAGGCTGCCTTCCGACGGGCGATCACGTCTCGGTAGATCTCGATGTGTCGCTCCGCGAGGCGCGCGTTGCTCCATCGCTCGACCACCCGACGCCGCGCCCGCGCGCCGAGCTCACGAAGGTCGTCACGCTGGAGGAGTACCGCGACATGACGCGCGAGGTCCGCGGGATCGGCCGGCGCGAAGAGCGCCCCGACCTCGTCGTCGACGATCTCCGGGAGGCCACCGACTCGAGACGCTGCGACCGGGACCTCGCAGGCCATGCACTCGAGCGCCGCCACCGAGGTGGCCTCCATCAGCGAGGGGAAGACCGCGACGTCGGCCGAGCATGGCGGCAAATGAGGCTGGAGGAGGTCTTGGACACGCACCCC
>CALJLC010000159.1 GCA_937982605.1 uncultured Gemmatimonadales bacterium
GGTGCCCTTCGCCGCGCCGGCCCAGGTGCCGGGCCCGGACGGCCGGCCCGCGTCGGCCCGCCGCACGCTACTCGACGTCGTCGCGCGCGCTCCGGACTTCGTGCGCGCGCTCGACACGATCCGGCGAGCCACGGCGGACGCGGACGTCGTCGTGAACTTCCTGGACGTCCTGACCGGGCTCGGCCGCGCCCGAGGCACCGGGCCGGACGAGGCACCGGCGATCCCGACCGTGGCGATCGCGCACAACTACGTCTTCCTGCATCCGGAGCTGGAGGGAGCGCCGGGCCCGCATCACGTCCGTCGCGCGGTGCTGGCGTACGCGCGGGCCACCGCCGCCGGGGCCGACCTCCGCGTGGCGCTCTCCTTCGACCACCTGGCGGACGTGCCGGCGCGACGGCTGATCGTGGCGCCTCCCCTCCTTCGGCCCGGGCTCGGAGCGCTCGACGTCCGGGACGGGGGATACCTGCTGGCCTACGCGCTCAACGCCGGGTACGGCCGGGAGCTGGGGGAGTGGCAGCGACGAAACCCCGAAGTCGAGGTCCACTGCTACCTCGACGGCGGCGCCGCGGCGCTGGGAGACGGCACGCCGGTGCGCGCGCCGGACCGGGACTCCGGGTCGGGGGGCCCCACCGAAGCGCGGGCCGGCTTCCACGTCCACGACCTGGACGACGCGGCTTTTCTGGCCCACCTGGCCGGCTGTCGGGCCTACGTCGGGTCGGCGGGCTTCGAGTCCCTCTGCGAGGCACACTGGCTCGGCAAGCCGATCCTGGCCGTCCCTACGGAGGGGCAGTTCGAACAGACGCTCAACGCATGGGACGCCGAGCGGTGCGGGGTCGCTCGCGCGGGGAGCTACGCCGATCTCGACGATGCTTGGGCGCGGGCACGGCCACCCGACCCGGAGTCGGTGCGCCGGTTCCGCGCCTGGGTGGCCCGCGCGCCGGCGCTCGTCGTCGACGCGGTGGAGCGGTGCGCCCATATTCCGCGCCCATGACCGAACGAGCGAGCCGGCGGTGGCGTTGAAGGTCTCGCGGGTCGACGGCCGCCGCGGCACCGCACGGTTCGTCGACGTGCCCTGGTCCCTGTATGGGCCGGAGGACCTCTGGGTGCCGCCGCTGCGCCTCATGGTCCGGGACGCGCTCGACACCCGTCGGAACCCGTTCTACCGGAACGCCGATCGGGCGCTCTTCGTGGTCGAGCGGGACGGCCGGCCGGTGGGGCGGGTCGCCGCCATCGAGAACCGCGCCCACAACCGGCATCACGACGACCGGGTCGGCTTCGTCGGCTTCTTCGAGTGCGCGGACGACCCGGAAGCCGCGGGCGCCGCGCTGGACGCCGCCGAGCGGTGGCTCGCGGCGCGGGGGCTGACCCGGGCGCGAGGGCCGATCTCGCCGTCGATGAATCACGAGTCGGGGCTCCTGGTGGACGGCTTCGACACGCCGCCGACGATCATGACGCCGTGGAACCCGCCCTACTACGGGGCGCTGCTCGAGGGGGCGGGCTACGAGGCGGCGCAGGACCTCCTCGGCTACGACATCCCCGCCGACGGTCGCTTCGCGATCCCCGAGCGGATCCGCAATCTGGCCGAGCGTACCGCCCGCACGACCGGCGTGCGCTTCCGCACGCTCGACGTGCGGACGCTGGAGGCCGAGGCCCGCAAGGTCCTGGACCTCTACGTCGACGCCTGGGACGTGAACTGGGGCTTCACCCCCCCGACGTGGGAGGAGTTCTGGCACACGGCGAAGGACCTGAAGAGCGTCCTGCTGCCGGAGTATTCGTTCGTGGCCGAGGTCGACGGCGAGATCGTCGGCTTCATGCTCATGGCGCGGGACCTGAACCGGGTCCTCCGCCGTGTCCCCTCCGGTCGGCTCGGTCCGGTCTCGCTCCTCCGGCTGCTCACCGGGCTGCGCCGGGTCCGGCACGGCCGCATCCTCCTCCTCGGGCTCCGCGCGGAGTACCGGCACCGGGGCCTCTTTCCGCTCTTCGCCTACGAGGCGGCCCGCCTGGCCCACGACTCCGGCTTCGGGGGCGCGGAGGCGTCGTGGATCCTGGCGGACAACGAGGCGCTGACCGCGCCCCTCGACGCCATGGGGCTCAGGGCCTACAAGCGCTGGCGGATCTACGAGAAGGCGCTCTGAGGGCTCCCTCGGACGTCAGTTCAGGTTCCCCGGTTCGCGAGCAGTTGAGTGGTGTTGAGCCGGAGGAGCTGGACAGCGTTCCCGTTCACCCGTCCCGCGGGTCCGGCATTCGTTTCGATCAGCTCTCGCGCCCCTTCCACGGCCGATGCCGCCCCCGGAGCGTCGTCGATCGCGAATCGGGTCTTGGCCGCGGTCAGAGAGTCGGATAGCTCGGAGCAAAGGCTCAGATCCCGGATCCAGAGCAGATCGTGACATGCGGCATGGAGCTGATCGATGACGAGCTCGACGTCGACCTCGGCTGGCTGGTACCGGGGCCCGACTGCAACGCCCTCCACCTCGTAGTCGATGGGACTCCCGGCCCATCGCTCCTCACTGGCATCCACGGGCTCGAGGCAGCACGACTCGACCGTCGGCCCATAGAACATCGTTCTGATCCCCGGCAGGTAGGAACTCCGGATCGCGAAGCGCACGGTATCGCCGGGAGACACGCTGTCCGGTGACGAATCGAGAAGCGTCGGCAGGCTCCATCTCAGCTTCGCCTGGACGGTCAGCATGGCCTCCCAGCCCGGCGGCGCATCGGGCCCTACCTCGGCGAACGGAGGTGGAGCGCTACCCGTGAAGTCCAGGAAGTCACCCGTCGCCGGGAGCGGAGTCGGAGTGCCCGAACGCGCCGAAACGTCCATCGCCACGGACGTGAGGCCACCGGAGGAAGACCGTGGGTTCACGAGCTCGTACCGATAGACGAAGTAGGCCCCGCTGTCTTCGACCGCGAGGAGGTTGAACTCGACGTCGGTAGGTGTCGGCCCCGCCAAGAGAGGCAGTGTGCCTGCGGCCAGGGCCAATCCGATCAACAGCCTGCTCACCTGTCTCCTCGATCCTCATGCAGCGCAGCGGTCAGCGGAGGCGCGGCCTCGAGCCGCGAAGGTACCCCACCAGGGTCTACGATGCGCCGGGCCGTCTCGACTGCACAACCTGTGTTGCTCCGGGGCCAGGCGCGCGACAGCTGACGACAACACCGAAACCTCTCGCGCGGTACGTCCGTAGGCGATATACATCCGGCTCCGATATACATCGGTAACGGATGCATGCTTTCGGAGGAGCGCGATGACCCGACCCGACGAGCTGGACGAGCTGCTGCCGCTCTCCCCCGTCACCTTCCACGTCCTCGTGGCGATGGCGGACGGCCCTCGGCACGGCTACGCCATCGCCCGCGACGTCGAGGAGTTGACCGACGGTCGGATCGTGATGGGTCCGGGTACGCTGTACGGGTCCCTGCAGCGGATGACCGCGGCCGGGCTCATCACCGAGGCGGAGAACCCGGGCGAGGACGGGCTGCACGCCAGCCGCCGCCGCTACTACCGGATGACGCCGCTCGGTGCCTCGGCGCTGCGCGCGGAGTCGGAACGGCTCCTGCGGGCCGCCAACGTGGCGCAGGAGCGCCTGGGGTCGTGAGCGGGGCCGGGGGGCGGGAGCCGGGGACGCCGGACGGCGCGGAGAACGACCGACGGCGGTCCGACCCCATCCGTGCCGGCTACCGCCGCCTCCTGGCGCTGTACCCGGCCACCTTCCGGGCCCGCTTCGAGAGCGATCTGCTGCAGGCCTTCGACGACCGGCGCACCGAGCCCCGCTTCACGGGCACGATCGGAGGGGTGCGCCTCGTCTTCTTTCTGTGCCGGGACTTCGCCACGTCGGTCCCGATGACGCGCGAACGCGACCGTACGAGGAGATCGGGGGGACTGATGAGAGACCTCATGCACGACCTGCGCTTCAGCGTGCGCACGCTGCTGAAGACCCCGGTGTTCACGGCGGCGGCCGTGACGACGCTGGCGCGCGGCATCGGGCTCTACGCGGCCACCTTCTCGGCCGTCTACGGTCTGCTGCTCAGCCCCCTCCCGGGTGTCGAGGAGCCCGACGAGCTGGTGCTCGTCTACCGACACTGGCCCCAGATCGAGTACGGCTCGGTCTCGATCCCGCACTACCAGGATCTGCGGGACCGCACGGCGGACGTCTTCGAGCACGTCTCGGCGTGGTACTTCGAGCCGGTCTCGATCGCCTCCGAGGGGCGCAGCGAGCGGACGATGGCGATGGTCGTCTCCGCCAACTTCTTCCAGACCTTCGGCGCGGGCCCGACGCTCGGACGCGCCTTCCTCCCGGGCGTCGAGGACCGGGACCCGGGCGCGCACCCGGTGGTGGTGCTGAGTCACGGCTTCTGGCAGACCCGCTTCGGCGGCGACCCCGGCGTCCTGGGCCGGACGGTCACGCTGAACGGCCACCCCTTCGAGATCGTGGGCGTGGCGCCGGAGGAGTTCCGGGGGCCGGTGAACTTCGCTTCGCCGCCCCTCTACGCTCCGCTGATGATGGCGAACGTCCTCACGCCGGCGTTCGACCGGATCGCGGCCCGGGGGAACAACAACATGAACGCCGTGGCCCGTCTCCGGGACGGCGCGACGCTGGAGCGCGTCGGGGAGCGACTCGACGTGGTGCTCGCCGACCTCCGCGAGGAGTACCCGCAGCACTACCAGGACCAGCTGGGGCACACCCTGGTCCGGCAGCGGGAAGCGGGCATCCACCCGTCGTTCGGCGAGGCCCAGCGCTCCATGAGCGCGGTCATGATGGCCGTCGTCGGCATGCTCCTGCTGATCGCCTGCGTGAACGTGGCTAACCTCTTCCTGGCGCGAGCGCGAGACCGGCGCCGCGAGATGGGCATCCGCCTCAGCATGGGCGCCAGCCGAGGGCGCATCGTCCGTCAGCTGCTCACGGAGAGCCTCCTGTTCAGCGTCGTCGCGGGGGCGGCCGGCCTGGCGCTGGCGAGCGTGGCCAACGGGCTGCTCTCGAGCTTCCGCCCGCCGATCGACGGTCCGTGGGCCTTCAACGTGCAGACCAACACCACCGTGCTCTGGTTCACCGCCACGGTCTCCCTCGCCGCGGGGTTCGTCTTCGGCATGGCGCCGGCCCTCCAGTCGGCGAAGGCCGACACGCTCGGCGCCATCAAGGGCGAGTCGAGCGGGAAGGCGGGCCGCTCCCGCGCCAGCTCGGCGCTCGTCGTGGCGCAGATGGCGCTCTCGCTCCTCCTCCTCGTGAGCTCGGGGCTCTTCCTCAGGAGCCTGCAGGCCGCGACGCGCATCGACCCGGGCTTCGAGAGCCCGTCGAACATCGCCATGGTCTCCGCGGATCCCGGGCTGCAGGGCTACGACGAAGCGCGCAGCCGCGCGTTCTGGGACCGGATGCTCGAGGAGGTGACCGCGTTGCCGGAGGTGTCGGCGGTGGGGCTCGCCACGACCGCGCCGCTCGGTCTCGGCTCCAGCGACCGCTTCGTCGAGGTCCCCGGGTACGACTACGCCGAGAACGAGCGCAACAGCTTCTACTACACCGAGGTCAGCGAGGGGTACTTCGACGCCATGGGCATCGGCCTCGTGGAAGGTCGGGTCTTCTCCCGCGCCGACGACGCGGACGCGGCCCGGGTGATGGTCGTGAACGAGCGCTTCGTCGAACGCTTCTGGCCCGGCCAGTCCGCCCTCGGCCAGACGGTGCGCACCGCCGGTCAGGAGTGGGAGGTGATCGGCGTGGTGGAGACCGGAAAGTACAACAGCCTCGGCGAGGACCCGACGGAGTTCATGTACTTCCCGCTCCGCCAGCTCTTTCGCGCGGACCAGGTCATGGTGGCCCGTTCCGAAGGCGACCCGCAGGCGGTCCTGCGCAGGGTCCGGGAGCTCGTGCGGACGGCCGATCCCGAGATGCCGGTGTACGACGTCCGCACGATGGCGGACCACATGGGGATCGCGCTGCTTCCCGCACGGCTCGGGAGCTCGGTGCTCGGGCTCTTCGGACTCCTGGGGCTCACCCTGGCCGCGGTGGGGATCTACGGCGTCATGGCGTACTCCGTGTCCCAGCGGAAGCGCGAGCTCGGGATCCGGGTGGCGCTCGGCGCGGACCGCGACTCGGTGCTGGCGCTGGTGCTGAGGGAAGGGATGCGCATGGCCGTGCTCGGCACGGTCATCGGTCTCGCCGGCGCGCTCGGGGCCGCGCGGCTGGTGCGGGGGCTCCTCTACAACGCGAGTCCGCTCGATCCGGTCGCGTTCAGCACGGTGCCGCTCCTCCTGCTGGCCGTGGCGGCGCTGGCGGTCTACCTGCCGGCGAGAAGGGCGGCTCGGGTCGATCCGATCGGTGCGCTGAAGTCGGAGTAGGCCGCGGGCCGGAGCCGCCTCAGAGCCGGTAGAGCGGCGTCGAGAGGTACTTGAGGCCCGTGTCGCACATCACCGTCACCACGGTGGCGTCGGGGCCGAGCCGCGTTCCGAGCTCGATGGCGGTGAGGACGTTGCCGCCCGTCGAGGTGCCCGCGAAGACGCCCTCCTCCACGGCCAGGCGTCGCGCCATCCGCATCGACGCCTCCGTGGAGGCCGTGGCCACCTCGTCGATCGCCCCGGGATCCCACATCGGCACGACGAAGCCGGCGCCCACCCCCTCGATCCTGTGCTCGCCCGGCGGGCCGCCGGAGAGGACCGCGGATTCCTCGGGCTCGACCGCCACGCAATGGACCGCCGGATCACGATCGTGCAGCGCCTCGGCCACGCCCCGGCACGACGCCGCGGTGCCGGTGAACTGCACGAACCCGTGGAGCCGTCCGCCCGTCTGCTCCCAGATCTCCTCCCCCATCCGGTGGTAGGCGGGGAGCTGGTCGGTGTTGGCCAGCTGGTCGGTCCAGAACGCCCCGGTCTCCTCCGTGATCGTGCGCGCCGCTTCGATCATGGCGTGCGTCAGCGAGGCGTCCATCCGTCCCTCCTGCGAGGGGACGAGCGTCAGCTCGGCGCCGAGGCGCGCCATGTGCGTCCGCTTCTCGCTGCTGAAGGCGTCGGAGGTGACGATGCTCAGGGGGTATCCCTTCACGGCGCAGACGAAGGCCAGGGAGACTCCGGTGCTCCCGGCGGTATACTCGACGACGGAGCCACCGGGCGCGAGGCGGCCGTCGCGCTCCGCGGCCTCGATCATGGCCAGCGCCATGCGGTCCTTCATGCTGCCGGTCGGGTTCACCGCCTCGACCTTGAGGAGGATCCGCGCGCACCCTCTCGGGACGACCCGCGTGAGCTCCAGGAGGGGCGTCGCGCCGATCAGGGAGAGCGCGGGGTGCACAGGTAATTGCATAGCACATATATTGGCGCACGGTCCCGCCGCCCGGCAAGTCGGGCGGGCGGCTCCTTCCCCGGAGGAGATCCCATGAGCGAAGAGCCCCGCGCCGTGCTGCGTGCCCTGATCGAGGCGGCCGATGCCGGCGATCTGGACCGACTGGCCGAGCTCTACGCGGACGACTACGTCGACCACGCCGACGGCGGATCGCGCGAGGGCGGAGACAAGGACGAGA
>CALJLC010000160.1 GCA_937982605.1 uncultured Gemmatimonadales bacterium
GTGGCCGGCGCGCGCGCGCGTCGCCGCCGTGCTGCTGGCCGGCCTCGCGGTGGCGGGGCTCGCCTGGCACCTGCTCCCGATCTCGGCGCAGGCGAACACGATCTTCTACGCGCTGCTGCTACCCGCGCACGTCGGTCTGGCGTGGGGTCTGCTCGGCGTCAGCGACGACCCGGCGAGTCCGTAGTAAGCTCCGCCAGGAATTCGCCCACGACGGCCCAGGCGTCGTCGGTGGCCGCGCCGACGCGCTCCTCCACCAGCGTCGACGACCCGTGCCGTCCGGGATCGGTCACCAGCGTCCGGTGCCCCACCGCCCGGAAGCGCTCCAGCTGCTCGGCGATCCACTCGTGCGCCATTTCGGACGCGGGCCGCACGGCCAGGATCGGCGCCTCGACCCGGTCGAGGTACGCCTCGGGCCGGCAGCCATCCATCGACTCCCCCGACGCCGGCGAGAAGGCGAGCACCCCGGCCACGTCCTCCGCCCGGCGCGCCGCGAGCTGAACGACGAGCGCGGCGCTGTAGCTGCTCCCCCAGAGGATGGCGCGACGCCCCGGTGCGGCCGAACGCGCATGGTCCAGAGCCGCCTCGAGCTCGGGCAGTGCGTCGCAGTACGACGTGCGTTCCGCGTCGAAGCGTGCGGCCACGTCGTTGGCGCCTCCGAAGAGGTCGCCCCCTCGACGCTGATCGATGACGAGGACGTCGAATCCGAGGGCGTGGACCCGAGGGGCGATCGGTCCGTACTCGGCCGGCCCGGAGGCTCCGCCCTGATGGAAGAGGAGCACCCACGCGCGGTCCGGGTCCCCCGTCGTCCACTGGAGCGCCGGCACCTGCACACCGTCCGCGGTCGTCAGCGTGAGTGCCGTGGGGGTGGTGATGCCCTGGGCCACCGCCGGCGCCGCGGCGCCGAGGCCCCAGGTGAGCCACAGGACCGCCATCGCGCGCTTCGGCCCACCGGGGCCTCGTGTCTCCTTTCCCATGCCGCGTCTCCTCCCGCGCCACCCTCCGGCGGCCCCCGGTCGTGGGCCCTCCCCGGGGAGGGCGTGCGAAACTCCGTACGACGGGGCGCCGATGCGGTGTCCGCGCTGCCGGCCTCCCGTCATGGCCCCGGCGGGCGGGACGGCCTAATCTGACCCCCGTGAAGGGCGCCGACCCCGATTCGTCGCCCCCTCCGAGTACCCGCGGCGGACCGAGGATGAGTCCTACCAACGACGAGCTGATCGAGCGGGCGAAGGCGGAACCGGCTCCCCTGCTTCCGCTGCTGCACCGTTTCCACGAGCGCGACGGCCATCTGAGCGAGGAGGCGCTGCGCGCCGTCTCCGCAGGGCTGCGCATTCCGATCGCGGACCTCTTCGGCACGGTCACCTTCTATCACCACTTCGCGCGCGAGCCCGGCGGACACGCGGCGCCCCGCGTGTGCACCGGCCCGGTGTGCGCGCTCAAGGGCGCGGAGGCGCTGTGCGAGGCGCTCGACGGTGCCACGCCGATGCCGTGCAGCGGTCGCTGCGACGACCCGATCCCGGTCCTGCGGGGCAACCGCACGCTGGTCGGCCTGTCCGCCGACTCGCTCGAGATCCGCCCGACCCCCCTGCCTCCCGAGCCCCCCGAGGGGATCGACGAGTGCGTCTTCGCGCACATCCGTGAGCCGGACCGGAAGACGCTCGCCGGCTACCGGCGGTCGGGTGGCTACGCGGCGCTCGAGAAGGCCGTCGGGTCGATGAAGCCGGAAGAGGTCATCGACCTGCTCGACGAGAGCGGCCTCGCCGGCCGGGGCGGCGCCGGCTTCCCGACCGGCCGGAAGTGGCGGGCGGTCAGGGAGGCGACCGGAGGGCCGAAGACCGTCGTCTGCAACGCGGACGAGGGCGAGCCGGGCTGCTTCAAGGATCGCGCGCTCATGGACTGGGACCCGCACGCGGTGCTGGAGGGGATGGCGCTGGCGTGCTTCGCCACGGGCGCGCCCCGCGCCTTCCTGTACCTCCGCTACGAGTACCCCGAGGAACTCGCCCCGCCCGGGCTCACCCCGCTGGAGCACCTCACGCGGCTCACCTGGGAGGGGGCGGCGCGGAGGTATCCGGGGGGTATTCCGGACAAGGTCCGCCGTCTCATCGAGCACGAACTCGCCCTCATCGCCGAGCTGCGCTACGAGGCCTACTTCCTCACCGTCTGGGACCTGGTCCGGTTCGCCCGCAGCCGGGACATCCTCTGCCAGGGCCGCGGATCCGCCGCCAACTCGGCCGTCTGCTACTGCCTCGGCATCACCGCGGTCGACCCGGCG
>CALJLC010000161.1 GCA_937982605.1 uncultured Gemmatimonadales bacterium
CCGGCATCCTGGTCAAGATCGGCGAGCATTTCGACATCGACTTCGGACCGGGCGTCCGCACCGGACCTTCCACCGCGATCACCGACCAGCTGTCCGACACCGCTGACGCCCGACCGAGGAGCGCGAGCGTGAGGAGGAGGAAGCCGAGAACGATCGGTCGCTTCGTGCCGCGCATGTCGTCTCCTGGAGCCCGGACGAGAGAGGGGCGGACAGGCCGTGCCCGTCCGCCCCGACATCTTGTCTCTGAACGCGCGACGTCGCTACCCGGTCCCGCCCTCTTCGTCGGCGTTGATCGCGGTCCACGCCTCGGCGAAGGCGTCGACCTGCCGCATGACCGCGGCGCCGACCGCGTCCGCCGCGCCCCCCTGCGACGAGACACCCAGCTCGGACGAGAACCAGGTGACCGCCTCGGGAAGGGTGATCTGCGTGTCCCGGAGCATCTGGGCCGACTGCTGCACGCGGAGCGCGACCGACCAGGCCATCGACCCGCCGCCGTTCGCGCAGTCGAGGCTGACCCGAAGCTCCGGCATCGCCGGATGGGCCAGCATCTCCTCCATGGTGAGAACACCGACCTCGGCCTCGATCAGCTTCAGCGACACGTCCGCCTCGAACATGGCCGCGGTGACGCCGGCGGCCTCGCACGGCTCGGCCACCTCCAGGCGCACGAAGACGCCGCCCAGGTCCTCGAGCGTGTATCGGTTCCACTCGGTGTCCTGGGCCTGCACGGCGCCCGGGAGCAGCGCGAGCGCCGCGGCGGCGAGGAGTCGGCACTTCATGGCGTGCGAGCTCCGACCGCTCAGTTCCCGCCCGTGCTGCCCGTCCCGCACGACTGGCAGTTGTGGTTGTTCTTCGAGCCGAGCTTCTCGAGAAGCGCGATCGTGGCCGGGTGCGGCTGCGCGCGCTGCTCGGGGCTGTTCGCCATGTCGGCGGTCGTCTGCCCACGGCGGCTCACCAGCGTGACGTCGGCCCCCTTCGACACGAGATAGAGGATCGTCTCGTTGTCGCCCCGCGCCGCGGAGTGGTGGACCGGCGTGTAGCCGTCCATGTCGCGGAGGTTCGGATCGATGCCGAGCTCCTCGACGAAGTACTTCATGGCGGGCAGCCAGCCGTCCGGCACGCTGCGGTGCTGCTGCGCCACACGCGAGGTCCCGAAGCCGACGCCGGACGCGGCGTGGATCGGGTGCACCGCCGGACCGCCCGTGGGTACCGGCGGCAGGCCGGACGGGTCGAGCTCCTCTTCCTCGTCCGGGTCGGTGCGCGATCCCGGGTTGCCGGGATCGAAGCCGCGCCGACGCTCGGGGAGCTTCAGCGTCCAGATGTTCGGGTCGGCGCCGTAGGAGTGCAGCAGGCGCATCGCGGTGACGTCCGTGGCGTAAGCCGCCCGCCAGAACGGCGTCGCGCCGGTGAAGTCGACACCCATGCGGCCGGCGTTGTACGCCGCGTACCAGACGTGCGTCTCCGTGCGCTGGTTCGGATCGGCTCCGGCCTCGAGCAGCGCCTCCATGAGGTCCAGATACGACGTCTTCTGGATCCGGAAGGCCTGCGGCTGCGGATACCAGGTCCGCAGGGACCACTCGATGTTGAGCGTGGCGAAGAGCGGTCCGACCCCGTCGTCGCTCACGAGGTTCGGATCGGCGCCCCGCTCGAGGAGGCGCATCGCCAGGTCGTAGTTGCCGTTGATCGTCGCCACGAGAAGCGGCGTGGACTGATCGCCGCCGGACGGCTGGTCGATGTCCGCGCCTCCGTCGAGGAGGAGCTCGGCGGCCTCGAGGTTGCCCTGGCGTGCCGCGTAGTGGAGCGCGGTGAAGCCGCCCTGGACCCCGATCTGCTCGGTGGAGGAGAGCGCCCGGATCGGGGGCTCCTCGGGCTTCTTCTCCTTCGGCTTCTCTTCCTCGGCCTTCTCTTCCTCTTCCTCGTCGGGATCGGCCGCGGCCGTGTCGGGCGGCGTCTGCGGCTGGAAGCGATCGGCGTTGTCGTTGCTCACCGGCTCTTCGCCGGCCTGCGCGGCGCGAATGCGGGCGCGGCGCGCGCGCTCGTCGGAGTCGATCTCCGAGCGTGCGACGTAGTTCTTGAGCTCCGTCGTGACCGACGGATCCGCGCCCGCGGCCAGCAGCGCCTCGATCGCCCGGGTCGCGTTGGCCTGGGCGGCGAAGACGAGCGGAGTGCGGTGCTGGAAGCCGTCACCGGCGTTCACGTCCGCGCCCGCGGCGGCCAGAAGGCGGACGCTCTCGTGGAAGTCGCCCGCGGCCGCGAAGTGGAGCGCGGTCACCCCGGTCGTGGTCCACGCGTCCACCTCGGCCCCTCCGGCGAGCAGCTTCTCGACGACGCCGGCGTGTCCCGAACGGGCCGCCAGATGCAGCGGCGTGTAGCCGCCGACCCGGGTCAGCGGCTCGACGGTCGCGCCCGCGTACAGCAGCAGGTCGACCATCTGCGCGTTGCCGTTCAGCGCCGCCCAGTGCAGTGCAGTCAGTCCGTCGGACTGCGCGGCGTTGGCGTCGGCACCCTGGCGCAGGAGGGTCCGCACCTGCTCGGTGTCGTTGGCCTGCGCCGCGTCGGCCACGGGCGACTCGGCCGGCGTCGCGCCGACGAGCGCCAGGCTGAGCACGAAGACGCTCGCGAGACGGAGGACGGGATTCTTCTTCGACATACGGTGTGCTCCCGGGGGACCGGCCCCCGCAGACGTTCAGCCTAGATCGAGAAAGTGCCGTTGCTGTTGCCGACCGACTCGATGTCCTCGACGCCGAGCCGGTGGAGCAGGTCCAGCATGGCGTTGGCGATAGGCGTGCCGGGCGCCGCCCGGACGTGCTTCTCGCCCTCCAGCAGGCCGTTCGCGCCACCCACGAGGAAGAGCGGGCAGCGGATGTGGTTGTGGAGGTTCGAGTCCGCCATCGCGGAGCCGTACATGACCATGGTCTTGTCGAGGAGCGTGCCGTCGCCCTCCGACACCGAGGCCAGCCTGTCGAGGAAGTACGGGATCATCGACACGTGGTACGTGTTGATCTTCGCGAAGTCGCGGACCCGGTCCTCGCGCCCGCCGTGGTGAGACGCGGCGTGGTAGGGCGTGTCCGAACCACTCTCGGGGTAGACCCGCGGCGAGGCGTCGCGCCCCATCTTGAGCGAGAAGACCCGCGTGGCGTCCGACATGAACGCCAGCACCTGCAAGTCGAACATCAGGTGCATGTGCTCCTTGAAGTCGTCCGGGACACCCACGGGCGCCTCCGGGATCTCGCGCTCCTCGCCGCTCTGGTTCTGGGCCTCGATCCGACGGATGCGCTGCTCGAGCTCGCGGATGTTCGTCGTGTAGAGGTCCAGACGGTGACGGTCCGCCGGCCCGAGCTGGCGGCGGAGGCCGCTCATCTCGCCCATGACCCAGTCGAGGATGCTGCGGTCCGTGGCCAGGCGCTCGGCCCGCTGCTCGGGCGTGCCGCCCGCCCCGAAGAGCTGCTCGAAGACGGCCCGCGGATCGCGGATCATCGGGAGCGGCTGCGTCGGCGAGGCCCACGAGATCGTGTCCGTGTAGACGCACGAGTAGCCGTAGGCGCAGCCACCGGCCTGGTCGACGTTCTCGATCGTGAGCTGCATCGACGGGATCGGGGTCTGACCCGCGATGTGCTGAGCGTAGATCTGGTCGAACGAGGTGCCGGCGTAGACGTCCGAGCCCTGCGTCTGCTTCGGATGCGCCTGCGTCAGGAAGACCGCCGCGGTGCGGAAGTGGTCACCCCCGATCTCCGCGGGCGAGAAGGCGTCGGCCATCCGGGAGTCGGTGTCGCTGACGATCGTCAGGTACTTCCGGTACGGCTCGAGGGGGCTCATCGAGCTGAGCGAGAGGTCGAAGTTCTTCCCCTCCTCCTTCGGCGACCAGAGTCCCAGCGAGGCACCGAGATCGTTGGAGCCCGCCGATCCGTGCACGTTCTCGATGCAGACGAGCCGCGTGCCGTCGGCCGCGCGCCCCGCCTCCGTGGCGCCCATCGGGCGCGACGCGGGAACCATCGCGTCGAGCAGGGGCAGGCCGAAGCTGGCACCCATGCCCTTGAGCATCGTCCGCCGGGAGATGTGCTTGCCGGTGATGAAGCCCATCGTGTTGAGCCGCGTTCGAGGTGGTTGAACTCTGGTCTAGTTGGCGCCGGATTC
>CALJLC010000162.1 GCA_937982605.1 uncultured Gemmatimonadales bacterium
CGCCGTGCCGAGGCGCGGCCACGCCGACGCCCCGTCCGGCCGCGCTCACACCGGGGCCGCCACCCCCGCCTCCAGCGCCTCGACGAGCCGTGGGATCTTCGCCGCGGGCGTGGAGCAGAGCGCCACGCGCACCGCGCCGGGAATCGGCACGGTGTAGACACCGCGCTCGCGCATCGCGGCGGCGGCCCGGTCCTGGTCCTTGGTGAAGACCGACACGAAGAAGCCCGCGTCGAAGCGCGGCGTCGGGAGCCCCGCCCGGGACGCGTGCTCGTTGAAGGTGTCGATCCGGGACTGGAGCAGGCGGGCCATCTCGGCCCGCTCGGCACCGACCCGCTCGGACAGCTCGGGGTCCGTGAGCAGCTCGGCCACGGCCTTCTGTCCGACGTGGTTCGAGTTCGACCAGGTGGCCCGGCAGGTGAAGCCGAAGGCGTTGTCCATCTGCTTCACCTCGTCGGGGTCCCGGTGCAGCCCGACGATGGCGCCGATGCGCGCGCCGTACTGCGCCATCGACTTGGACGCGGTCCAGGCGACCAGCACCGTGGCGTGCTCCATGAGCCGCGGCACGAAGTCGACCCAGGCGCGGGCCGAGCCGCCCCCGAACTCCATGTAGGCGGCGTCGATCAGCACGGTCACCGGTCCCCGCTCGCCGGCGTCCCGCACGATGTCGCACACGCGGCCCCACTCCTCCGCGCTGAGCGTGTACCCGGTCGGGTTGTGGCAGGGGAAGTTCAGGACGACGAGCGCCCGGCCCTGCTCCGTGAGGTGGCGATCGAGCCCGGCGGCTAGACCCTCGAGGTCGAAGGCGCCGTCCCCGGCGAACATCTCGAAGGGGTCGAGTCCCCGCGAGCCGTGGTCGGTGATCGCGCGGTACGGCCCCCAGAAGTAGCTCGGGACGAGCATCTTCTGCCCGGGCTCCAGGAAGTTCACCACCGCCTGATACACGGCGCCGCTCCCTCCGGGGCAGGTCACCGCCACCGCCTGCGACGCGAGCGGCCCGTCTCCGAAGAGGTCGCGCACGACCGCCTGGCGGAAGGCGGGGAGCCCGGAGATGGGCGCGTACCCGGCGGTCTCGTGGGTCTGGTGGCGGCGGAGCGTCTCGAGGACCGTCGGCAGCGTGTACAGGACGCCGTCGTCGCGGGTGAGCGCGCCGATCGTGGCGTTCACGACGTCGTCTCCGGCCTTCGCGCGTCGGACGGCCTCGCCGGCCCAGATGAAGATCGGGTCGTTGCCCGTCCGGTCCCGCGCGCCCGGGATCACCGAGCCGTTCCCGCTCATCGGACGGCCTCCAGCTCGCCGTCGAGCTCCGCATAGACCTGCTGGATCGCCCGGTCGCCCTGGCTCGAGCGGAGCGACCAGCTCTCGAGGTCGCCGAACACCGCCTGGGCCTGGGCGTCCTCCAGGGAGTAGCCGTCCTCGTGCAGTCGCCGCGCCTCGTCGATCACGATCCGGATGGCGCCCTGGAAGAGCTCGAGCTCCTCGGCCAGGACCGACGGGTGGTCGACGAAGCCGTGCCCGGGCACGTAGACGTCGACGTCGAGGGCCTGGGCCGCCTCGATCATCTCCACCCACTCCGAGGGGTACGCCGAGCGCATGGCCGGAAAGACCCGGTGCAGGTACGCCTCGCTCATGAAGAGGATCTTCTCGTCGGGCAGGTAGACCACCAGGTCTCCGCCCGTGTGCGCCCGACCCATGAAGAGGACGTGGATCTCGCGACCCCCGAGCCGCAGCACCTCGCGCTCCTCGACGAGGCGCGTGGCGAGGCGGACCGGCGGGGCGTCCGCCGGGCGGCCCGAGCTCGCGGCCTGGGCCGCCAGGGCGTCCGCCGAAGTCGGGTGTGCCCAGTACTCCGCGTCCTCGGGGAAGGCGGAGTTGCCGGCCGTGTGGTCCCCGTGATCCGAGCAGACCACCACGTGCCGGATCGGCTGGTCGGTGATCTCGCGGATGTGGGCGATCATCCGCTCGGTCTCCTCGACGCTGCCCTGCCCGTCGGCCACGAGCACGCCGTCGTCGGAGACCACGAACATGCTCACGGTGGTGAAGCGCTCGTCGCCCGCCGAGCGGAGCTGCTCGTACGCCCAAACCCCCGGCGCGAGCTCGGTGAGCCGGGGAAAGTCCGCGTCGGTGTAGCCGCGCGCGTACGGATCCGCGGTGCGCACCAGCTGGTCCGCGGGGATCTCCGGCCCGGACGCGGCGTCCCCGGGGGGAGGCGCGTCGGCGCCGCAGCCGGCAACCGCGAGGGTGCAGAGAAGGGAAGGAATCAAGCGGCGCCTGGGGCGGATCGCCATGGCTGTCGTCCCGCGGTAGAATGGCGGATTCGAATGGACAGGGAGGCATCACTATGAGCATCCGCCGTCGCGTTGTCACGCACCTCTTCGCCCTCTTCGCGGTCGCCGTCGTCGGGGCCCCGTTCGCCGGTCCCGTGGCCGGTCAGGGGGACGTCAGCGCGGAGCTCCGCATGGAGCGGCCGATCCCCGCGCTGAACACGATCTGGATCGAGGAGATGACCTGGATCGAGATCCGCGATGCGCTCGCCGAGGGGACGCGCACCGCGATCGTCTCGACCGGCGGTATCGAGCAGAACGGGCCGTACGTGGCCATGGGCAAGCACAACTACGTGCTCGAGGGGATGTGCGAGCGCATCGCCCGCCGGCTCGGCGACGCGCTGTGCACGCCGATCATCAAGCTCGTCCCGGAGGGCGACATCGACCCGCCCTCGGGCCACATGCGCTACTCGGGCACGCTCACCGTCCGCGACGCCACCTTCGAGGCGATGCTCGAGGACGTCGGTCGGTCCCTCCACCAGCACGGCTTCGAGTGGATCGTCTACATCGGCGACAGCGGCGGGAACCAGGCCGGCATGGAGAACGTCGCGAACCGGCTCAACGCGGAGTGGGGGACGAAGAAGGCGCTCTTCATCCCGGAGTTCTACGACAACGCCGGCGTGCAGCGGCACATGGAGGAGACCTTCGGGATCACCGAGGAGAGCGAGGGTTGGCACGACACCTACTGGCTCACTGCTATGCAGGCGGCCGTCGCCCCCGAGACCGTACGCTACGAGCAGCGCGTCCAGGCGGGCCGCGCCTCCATCAACGGCGTGTCCCTGGTCCCGCTGGGGCGCACGATCTCGATCGGCGAGGAGTTGATGCGCTGGCGGACCGAGCAGACGGTGGCCGCGATCCGGAGCGCGAAGGGGATGTGACGAGGGAGGTCCGGCGCGCGGGAAGGCGCCGGGCCGGCGGCCTGCGCCGCCCCGGGCCTCATTCCAGCCCGTTGCCCGCCTTCCAGGCGTCGTAGCGCATCCGGAGCGTGATCACGGGGTTGCCGTTCTCGTGCGACTCGATGTTCTCGTCGGTCACGTCGATGAACATCGCGTAGCGTCCGTCGTTGAACGACGCACCCTCGGGATCGTCGCGGTCGGCGGCCAGGATGTAGGCCACGTGGGCGTTGCGGCCGTCGCACGGCGCGTCGGGGACCGGCTCGGTCTCGCACGTGCAGCGCCGGTCCCCGCCTGCCGCGTCGGCGGCTTCCATGGCGGCCATGACCTTGTCGGTGATGTCGCCGGGGGCCTCCTCCAGCGCGCGCGCGGCGTTCAGAACGACCGCGTCGGAGGCGAGGATGTTGCCCTGCACCGAGTACCAGATGTCCGTGCCCGGCACGCGGCCCTGCCGCGACAGCGATGCGGCTCCGTTGCCCGAGCCCGAGAAGCCGATCGAGCGCCCCTGCAGGTCGACGATCCCGAACTGGCGCCGCGCGATGTCGGGGTCCTGCATGAGCATGTCCAGGATGAGCCGCGGGTCGGTGCCTTCCTTGAGCTGCTCGTAGATGAGCGTCTGGTTGGCCCGGGTCCGGTCGACCCCCGCCTGGGCGGCCAGATCGGAAGAGCGTCGTGTAGGGAAAGAGTGTAG
>CALJLC010000163.1 GCA_937982605.1 uncultured Gemmatimonadales bacterium
CGCGCGTGTGTGAGCACTCGTACAGTCGTCGCGAATTCCTCGGTCGGGCCGGGTCGTGCGCCGCGCACATCGGCTTCCTCTCCGCGCTCGCCCCGCTCGGCGCCCGGAGGGCGTGGACCGCGCAGGAGCGCTTTCCGGTGGTGGCCTCGGAGCCGTGGGGCCGCATCGAGCAGATCGCCGACGGGGTCTGGGCGCTCGTGTCCACCCCGCTCGAAGACGCCACCACGCTGTGCAACGGTGGCATCATCGCGGGGCGGAGCGGCGTGGCGGTGGTCGAGGCCTTCGCTTCGGACGCCGCCGCGCGGTGGATGGCCGAGCAGGCCGTCCGGCTCACCGGGCGGCCGCCGACCCACGTCGTCCTGACGCACTTCCACTCCGACCACACCGGGGGCCTCAGGGGAGCGCGAGAGGCGAGCGCTCCCGCGATCCTGGCCACTCCGGTCACCCGGGACTGGACGCGCCAGAACGACGGCGCGCCGAACGACATCCTCAACCGCGCCATCCCCCTCGACACGATCCGGCCGACGGAGCTCGACCTCGGCGGCCGGTCGGTGGTGATCGTGCCCCGCAGGGGCCACACCGCCTCGGACGTGACGGTCGAGGTCAGCGATCCGCGGGTCGTCTTCTGCGGCGACCTCGTCTGGAACGGGATGTTCCCGAACTACCGCGACGCGACGCCGTCGCGGCTGTCGTCGGCCGTCCGCCTCCTTCGCGCCACCGAAGCCACGACGTACGTGCCCGGGCACGGTCCCCTCGCCGATCCGGTCGCCGTGGACCGCTACATCGACCTGCTGGACGACGTCGAGGCGGCGGCCCGCTCCGCGATCGAGGAGGGGATGAGCGCGCAGGAGGCCGGCGCCGAGTATCGGCTGCCCGCGGCCATGGCCAACTGGCACCGCTTCCGCCCGCAATACTTCGAGACGGCGATCCAGGCCTGGATGGAGGAGCTGCTGAGGCCCTGAGGGTCGGGCTCGGCCGCCCGGGGAGAGGAACGCTCCGGACGCTGGCGTGCCCGCTTCAGTCCGTGCGGGTGACCCGCGCCGCCGTGGGAAGCGAGTAGAGGTGCACGGTGACCGCGACCGCCACCAGGAGCAGCAGCGCCACGGCCCAGAGCCGGCTCGCGAGCAGGAAGCCCGAGATGCCGATGAAGAGCCAGAGCGTGACGACGGAGGTGGAGCGGACCCGGGCCGAGATCACGCCGCGCTCCCGGTAGTCGCGAAGGTACCGTCCGAAGAGCCGGTTCTCGTGCAACCAGCGCTCGGCACGCTTCGAGCTGCGCGCGAAGCACCAGCCCGCCAGGAGGAGGAAGCAGGTCGTCGGCCACAGGGGCACGAAGATGCCCACCACGCCCATCACCACGCTCGCGGCGCCGATGCTGAAGTACACGCCGCGGCGCACCGGACTGGGCAGTGCGTCGACGGCGCGCTCGGCCGCGTCGTGATCTACCGGGCAGTGTTCGTGTGGGGTCATGCGATCCGTGGCTACCGGGTCGGACGGCCCGAAAAGTACGAAGATCGTGCCCGGCTGGGTATGCGAGCCGGGGCCGCACGACGGCGTTGACCCGCGGCGGCTCCCCGTGTAGCCTTCGCGCCACATACGAACAGCTCATCGAGACCGGCTGAGGGAAAGGCCCTTGGACGCCGGGGCAACCGCCGCGCGTGGCAGCGCGGCAAGGTGCCAACTCCTGCGGTGTCCGCGTGGACACCGAGAGATGAGTCGCCCCCGCGGACGTCCGCGGCCACCCGAATCCGGGATGGGGCGTCGCTCTCTACTGGGGTTTCCGGTGAGGAACCCGAGGAGAGAGATGACCATCCCGACCCCGCCGCCGACCGGTGGCGAAGCCCACGTCGAGGCGTTCCGCTGCACCGGCACGTCTCCCGGTCGCACGACGATCCTCGATCGCGCGCTCGACCGATCGAGCCCCCGGTACGAAGTCCACGGCCCGCGTGACGCCTCGGCGGTCGTCGTGCTCGGCGGCATATCCGCCACCCGACATCTCGCGCCGACCCCGGCCGACCCGGGACCCGGCTGGTGGCCCGGCGTGGTCGGCGCCGGCCTCGGTCTCGACCCCACCCGCCGGCGTCTGGTCGGCGTCGACTGGAGGGTCTCCGCTCCTCCGGTCCCCTCGACGCACGACCAGGCACGCCTCGTCGCGGCCGCGCTCGACGCGGAGGGCGTCCGGAGGGTCGACCTGGTGGGCGCCTCGTACGGTGGCATGGTCGCCCTCGCGTTCGCCGCGCTCTTTCCGGAGAGGGTGGATCGTCTGGTGGTGCTGTGCGCAGCGCACCGCACGCACCCGATGGCGACGGCGTGGCGATCGATCCAGCGGGCCATAGTCCGCCGCGGCAGCGAAGATGCGGATCCCCGCTCGGCCCTGGCGCTCGCCCGCGCGCTCGCCATGACCACGTACCGGAGCGCGGAGGAGTTCGAGGCGCGGTTCGCGTCGGCGCCGGAATCGTCGGAGGGGGGAACCCCCCGGTTCCCCGTGGAAGCCTACCTCGAGTCCCGGGGACGGGCCTTCGCCAGGGAGGTGAGCCCGGCGGACTTTCTCGCGTTGTCCGCTTCGATCGATGGCCACCGCGTCGACCCCGGGTCGATCCGGGCGCCGATCACGCTCCTCTCCGTGGACACGGACACGCTGGTCCCCCCGTGGCTGGTCGAGGAGCTCGCCGCGGGTTGCCGGGGCGCGGTCGTCCATCGGTGCATCCGCTCGCCTTACGGGCACGACGCCTTCCTCAAGGAGCGGGACGTCGTCACCGATCTGCTCCGCTCCGTCCTCGAGCGTGGGGAGGTGGCGCGATGAACCCCACCGGCATCGTCCGCGCATCCATCGGCGCCGACCGGTCCCACCGGGCCGTCGTCCCACTGCACCTGTCGGCGAACTTCGTGTTCGAGGCGCCGGGCACCTCCGGGCGGTACGACTACACACGCAGCGGCAACCCCACCCGCGACGACCTGGCTGCGGCGCTCGCCGAGGCGGAGGGCGGCACGTCGTGCCTCGTCACGGCGTCGGGGATGGCGGCCGTGCACGTCGTGAGCCAGCTGCTCCGTTCGGGTGACGCCCTGGTCGCCCCGTTCGACGCGTACGGCGGTTGCCACCGGCTCTTCGGTGCGGAGAGCCGTCGAATCGGCTTCGACCTGCACTGGGTCGATCCTTCGGCTCCCGAGGCCGACCAGCTCCTGCCGGAGGTCCGACCGCGGATCCTGTGGCTGGAGACGCCGAGCAATCCACTCCTCCGGATCACCGACCTGGAGAAGTGGGCCGCACGGGGCCGAGAGGTGGGCGCCATCGTCGTGGCGGACAACACGTTCCTGTCTCCCGCCAACCAGCGTCCACTCGACTTCGGTGTGGACGTCGTCGTCCACTCCACGACCAAGCTGATCAACGGTCACTCGGACGTCGTCGGCGGCGCGATCGTCTGCCGTGACGCCGCGCTGGGAGAGGAGCTCGCGTGGTGGACGAACTGCGTCGGCGCGGCGGGAGCACCGTTCGACGCGTACCAGACCCTGCGTGGGCTGCGCACGCTGCACGCGCGTGTGGCGGTGCACGACCACAACACGCTGGCCGTCGTCGATGCCCTGGAGGCGCACCCCGCCGTCGTCGCGGTGCACCACCCCTCTCGTGCTGCCCACCCCGGACACGAGATCGCCGCCCGTCAGCAGACCGGCTGGGGAAGCATCGTCGGCCTCGAGCTCGTCGGCGGCGCGGCTTCGGTGGAGCGCTTCGTCGGCGGCCTTCGCCACTTCACCCTGGCCGAGTCGCTGGGCGGGGTGGAGAGCCTCGTGGCCCATCCAGCCACGATGACCCACGCCTCGATGACGGAGGAGGCGCGCGCGCGCGCGGGCATCGGCCCGGGGCTGGTCCGGCTCTCGGTCGGCATCGAGCGCGAGCGCGACCTGGTGGCTGACGTGACGGGCGCGCTCGATCGCGTCGAGGAGGCCCTGTGTGCACCGCGCTGATCGACGCGACTCGGTGTGGATGCCCGACGGTGCTCAAGTTCGGCTCGTCGCTGCTGCGGGACGGGGCCGGCTTCCGCAGCGCCGCGCGGGAAGTGCTGCGCACCGTGGCGACCGGTGGGCGCGCGGTCGTGGTCGTGTCTGCGGTCGCGGGACAGACCGACGGGCTGCTCGCGCACGCACGCGACCTGAGCAGGGCTCCCGGGTCGGCGCTCCTGGCGGCGCTTCTCCGGACGGGCGAGGAGGCCTCCGCGGCATTGATGGGGATGGCTCTGCTCGAGGCGGGAGTCCATGCCCACGTGCTCGCGGCGGACGAGATCGACGTGCGCACCCGCGGCCCGCTCGACGACGGTGAGCCGGTGGGCGCCGACTTCGAAAGGCTGCGGGCCGCCCTCCGAGCTCACGCCGTCGTCGTCGTGCCGGGCTTCGTCGGCCGGCACGCGTCGGGTGCGCCCTCCCTGCTCGGACGTGGCGGCTCGGACCTGACGGCGCTGTTCCTGGGCGCGGGTCTCGGGGCCGCGGAGGTCCGGCTGGTGAAGGACGTGCCCGGCGTGCTTCCGCGGGATCCGCGGACCGCCGCCGGACCGCAACGTCCGCTCGAGGCGACCACGTGGGAGGAAGTGGAACGCATCGGCTCCGGAGTCGTGCAACCCAAGGCGTTGCGCTTCGCCGCGGCCGAGGGGCTGGAGTTCACGGTGGCCGGCGTGGGCGGAGGCGGCACGCGTGTGGGCCGGGGGGCCCCGTCGTGAGCGGGCGCGTTCCCGTGGCCGTCCTCGGTGCGACGGGGATCGTCGGCCAGCACCTCGTCCGGCTGCTCGACGGACACCCCTGGTTCACTCTGGCCGAGGTCGCCGCGTCGGAGTCGCGTGCCGGCCGCCGATACGGTGACGCGGTCCCGTGGACGCTCGGAGCCGAACCACCCGCGGCCGCGTCCGATCTGGGCCTCCTTCCCGTGGGGGCGCCGCTCCGCTCACCGATCGTCCTCTCGGCGCTCCCGGCCGGGGTGGCCCACGACGTGGAGCAGCGGTACGCCGGTGAGGGCAAGCTGGTGAGCAGCAACGCGTCCGCGCACCGCATGCGCCCGGACGTACCGCTGCTGATCCCCGAGGTGAACGCGCCGGAGCTGGAGCTCCTCGACCGACAGCCGTGGGCCGGCAGCGGAGGAGCCCTCGTGTGCAACCCCAACTGCGTGGTGGCGGGCGTCGCGCTCGCGCTGGCGCCGATCGAGCGCCGCTGGGGAGTCGCCGAGGGCGCGATGGTCACCCTCCAGGCACTCTCGGGCGCCGGCCTCGGAGGCCCCTCGGCGCTCGAGCTCGCCGGAAACGTCGTGCCGTGGATCGGGGGCGAGGAGGAGAAGATCCCCGCCGAGCTGGGACGGGTGCTGGGGCGCTCGGTCCCGCTCTCCGTCGCGGTGAACCGGGTGCCCGTGAGCGATGGTCACATCGCCCACCTCTTCCTGAGGCTCCGTCGGAGCGCGCTTCCCGAGGAGGTTCGCGCCGAGCTGCGCTCGTTCGGCTCCCGCAGCCTCTCGGCGCTGCCGACCCTTCGTGTCTCCCCGCTCGTCGTGACCGACGGGCCTGATCGACCCCAGCCCCGACTGGACGTGGGGCGAGGCGGGGGGATGACGGTCACCGTGGGCCGCGTCCGGGAATCCCCACCCCATGACCTCGCCCTCGTCGTGCTCAGCCACAACGCGGTCCGGGGTGCCGCGGGCGCGTGCCTGGCCAACGCCGAAGCCGCCTTCGCGCGATCTCCTCCGCGGGTCGGTGTCGCGTGACGCGGAGGCTCACCCGACCGCGTACTGCTCCCGCAGCTTGGTCTTCTGCAGCTTGCCAGTGGCGCCCATCGGCAGGGCGTCGACGAAGATCACCCGGTCGGGGAGCTGCCACTTGGCGAGCGAGCTCGAGAGGAAGTCGCGCACCTCGTCCTGCGTGGGGGGCGTCTCGCCCTCCCGCGCCACCGCCACGAGGATCGGGCGCTCACCCCACTTCTCGTCGGGCACTCCGATCACCGCGGCCATGGCGATCGCCGGATGCCCCATCGCCGTGTTCTCGACGTCGATCGAGCTGATCCACTCGCCCCCCGACTTGATGAGGTCCTTGGTGCGGTCGGTGATCTGCATGTACGAATCGGGGTCGATGGTGGCCACGTCTCCGGTGGGGAACCAGCCGTCGTCGGTGAGCACGTCGTCGCCCGACCGGAAGTAGCCGTCGGACACCCACGGTCCGCGCGCCTGCAGCTCGCCGAAGGCGACGCCGTCGTGCGGGAGCGCTGCCCCGTCCTGGTCGACGATGCGGAGCTCGACGCCGTACGGAGGCCGGCCCTGTCGGGTCTGGAAGTGCGAGCGCTCCTCGACGGATTGCCGTCGGTGCCCCGGCAGGAGCTTGTTGACCGCGCCGAGCGGGCTGGTCTCGGTCATGCCCCACCCGTGCCGGAATTCGATGCCGAACTCGCCCTCGAGCGTGGCGATGAGCGACCGGGGCGGAGCGGCCCCTCCGATGAGCACCATCTCGAGGCTGTCCGGAGCGCCGTGCTCCCTCCAGTGGCCGACGAGCGCGAGGAAGACCGACGGGACGCCGGCACAGAAGGTCACGGACTCGTCCCGCAGCAGCTCGGTCACGCCCTCGGGATCCATCCTGCACCCGGGCATGACGAGCTTCGATCCGCTGAGCGCGGCCGCGTACGGGAGCCCCCACGCGCACGCGTGGAACATCGGCACGATCGGCAGCACCGACGCGGCCCGGCTCAGCTCGAAGACGTCCGGCATCGAGACGCCGAAGGCGTGCAGGACGGTCGAGCGGTGGCTGTACAGGACGCCCTTCGGGTGGCCGGTCGTTCCGGAGGTGTAACAGAGCGCCGCCGCCTCGTTCTCGTCCAGGATCGGCCAGTCGAAGCCTTCGCCCCCGGCCACGAGCTCCTCGTACGCCACGGCGTTCCGAAGGGAGGTATCCGGCATGTGCGCCGAGTCGGTGAGGATCACGAAGTGCTCGACGCCCCCGAGCTGGTCGGCCACCGCCTCGACGAGAGGCACGAAGGTCAGATCGACGAAGACGACCCGGTCCTCGGCGTGGCCTACGATGTAGACGAGCTGGGTCGGATGGAGGCGCGGGTTGAGCGTGTGACAGATCGCGCCCATCCCGGAGATGGCGTAGTAGATCTCGAGGTGGCGGGCCGTATTCCACCCCAGCGTGGCCAGCCGGTCCGTCGGCCCGATGCCGAGCGCGGCGAGCGCCGACGCGAGCCGCTTCGAGCGTGTGCGCACGTCGCCCCACGTCGACCGCTCGATCGGGCCCTCGACGCTCCGGGTGACGATCTCCTGCGACGCGTGCACCGTCCCGGCGTGCTCGATCAGCGAGGAGATCAGGAGGGGCGTCTGCATCATGCGACCGCGCATGGGGTCTCCTCGGCTCGGGGTCGGGCAGGGGCCGGCGAAGCTAGGCGACCCTCGGGGCGCGGGCTACACTGCACCGATGACCGAACCGCTCCTGCTCGAAGAGATGACGTGGCCCGAGGTCGAGGAGGCGATCGCCTCGGGAACCACCACCGCCGTGGTCGCCGTCGGCGCCGTCGAGCAGCACGGCCCGCACCTGCCGCTCCTGGTGGACGCGGTCCGTGGGGACCGTCTCGCCGTCGAGGTCGCCCGCCGCCTGGACGGGGCGGTGGTCGCCCCGACGATCCGGGTCGGCTGCTCGGAGCACCACATGGGGTTCCCGGGGACGCTGAGCGTGCGCCGTCACACCCTCGAGGCGCTCTGTCTGGACTACGTCGTGTCGCTGGCGCGGCACGGCTTCTCGCGCGTCTGCTTCGTCCCCTCGCACGGGGGCAACTTCGGGCCGCTCGCCGACATGCTCGACGACCTCCGGGCGGCGGTCGCCCCGGGGTGCCGCGTCGACGCCTACACCGACCTGCTCGGCTTCATGACCTTCTGGCAGGCCGCGGTAGGCGCGCACGACCCGGCGCTCGTCTCCCGGGTCGGCGGCCACGCGGACCTGGCGGAGACCTCCGAGATGCTCTGCATCCGGCCCGACCTCGTGCGAAGCGCGCTGGCCGCCGAAGGGCACGTGCAGGCGTTCGACGAGGCGCTCATGCGCCGGATCTTCACCGAGGGATTCCGGGCCGTGACCCCCAACGGCATCCTCGGCGACGCTCGGGGCGCGTCCGCGGAGATCGGCACGGCGTGCATCGAGCGGGCGGCCGAGGGGATCGTGGCGGCGCTGGAGGGCGGGGCGGGAGGGGAGTGACGGACGGACCGCGGATCGCCGCCTTCGTCTCTCCGCACGGCTTCGGGCATGCGGCGCGAAGCTCGGCGGTGCTCCTGGAAGCTCTGGGCCTCGGTGCCTCCGGGATCGAGCTCTTCACCACCGCGCCGCGCTGGTTCTTCGAGGAGTCGCTCGGCCGCGCCTTCCGGCTCCACGAGGAGGTCGTCGACGTCGGCTTCCGGCAGCGGTCGGCGCTGCACGCCGACCTTGAGGGGACGGTGGCCGCGCTCGAACGCCTGCTCCCCTTCGACGACGCGCGCGTCGCACGGCTCGCGGATACGGTGCGCGCGACCGGCGCCGACGTCGTGCTCTGCGACATCGCGCCGCTCGGGGTCGCCGTGGCTGAAGCGGCCGGCCTTCCGAGCGTGCTGGTGGAGAACTTCTCGTGGGGGTGGCTCTACGCGGCGTACGCCGACCAGGCGCCGGAGCTGAGCGCATTCGGCGCGGCGCTCGACCGCTGGGCCGATCGCGCCACGCGGCACGTTCAGGCGCGCCCGATGTGCGTGGCCACGCCCTCGGCGGAGGCGGTGGATCCGATCGGCCGCCCCCCGAGGCGCAGCCGCGCGGCGTCGCGGAGCGCCCTCGGGCTTCCGGCGGACGGCCCCCTCGTCGTCGTCACGATGGGCGGCCACGAAGAGGATCTCTCCTTCCTTCCCCGTCTGGCCGACGTGGACGGCGTCCATTTCCTCGTCACCGGCGCGGCGCGCACAGCGGACACCGCCAATGTGCGGCTCTTCGACAACGACACCCCGCTGTACATGCCCGACGTTCTCCGCGCCGCGGACGCCGTCGTGGCCAAGCTCGGCTACGGCACCGTCTCCGAGGTGTGGCGCGAAGGGCTTCCGTTCGCGCACGTCACGCGGCCGGGCTTTCCGGAGATGCCGGCGCTCGAGGCGTTCGTCGCCCGACACTCGAGCGGGTTCAGACTGACCGATCGGGCCTTCGTCTCGGGGGAGTGGATCGAGCGCATCCCCGAGCTGCTGGACATGCCGAGGCGACCGCACGAGGGGGGAGGCGCGCGCCGGGCCGCGGAGATCCTCCTGGAGGCGGCGGGCTGACGGTCAGCCCATGAGCGGATCGGTCACGCGCAGGAGATGCACCGCCGCCAGGCCGCAGAGGCCGACCACGAGCAGGTAGTAGATCGTAGGCAGGATCGTCTTGCGCAGGGTGGCGCCCTCGTGCCCCAGGAGCCCGACGGTCGCGGACGCCGCGACGACGTTGTGGATGGCGATCATGTTGCCGGCGGCGGCACCGACCGCCTGCAGCGCCACGATCATCACGGTCGACATGGCCAGCCGCTCCGCCACTCCGTACTGGAAGGCCGAGAACATGAGGTTGCTCACCGTGTTCGAGCCGGCGATGAACGCGCCGAGCGCCCCGGTCATGGGCGCGAAGAAGGGCCAGACGGTGCCGACGTTTCCGGCCACCCACTCGGCCATGGCGAGCGGCATCGACAGCAGCGCCGCGCCGTTGACGTCCGAGTTGATGTAGACGCGGACCATCGGCACGGTGAAGACGAGCACGATCCCGGCTCCGACCAGGACCCGAGTGGAGGAGCGGAACGCGTCCGCGAGCTCCGCGGCGTCCATGCGGTGCAGGAGCGCGGTCGCCAGCACGACGACGAGCAGAATGAAGCCGGGCAGGTAGAGGGGCGTCGTGGAGGCGGTGATCCCGGCGCCGAGGATGTCCGGCCAGGTGATGCTCGGCGCGCGGAGCCAGGCCCCCACCGGCAGCGACGGCAGTCGCGTGAGCACGAGCAGCGCGCCGAGGAGGCCGTACGGCGCCCACGCCATCAGCGCCGACACACCGCGCCCCTCCGGCACGTCGGCCAGCTCCTCCTCCAGGCCGCTGACCCACTCCGCGTCCCACCCCGACCGCGGAGGGAAGTCCCAGCGGTCCGCGGGAAGGAGCCATCCCCGTCGTGCGACCGTGACGACGATGGCCAGCCCCACCGGCGCCCCCAGCAGCGACGGGAACTCGGGCCCGAGGAAGGTGCCGAACAGGACGTAGGGGACCGTGAACGCCAGCCCGCCGAAGAGCGTGAACGGGACGATGGAGAGCCCTTCCGTCCAGGAGCGGTTCGCGCCGAAGAAGCGCGTCAGCATGACGATCATCCACGTCGGCATGAGGACGCCGGCGATCGCATGCAGCACGACCACCTTCGCGGTGACCGCCCGCAGGTACTCCGGCATCGTCATGTCGGCTGCCGCCATCGCGGCCGCGAAGGACTCGCCGCCCAGTCCTCCGGAGACGCCGACGAGGACCGGTGTGCCCACCGCCCCGAACGTCACCGCGGTGCTCTGGATCATCATGCCGAGCATCACCGACGCGGCCGCCGGGAAGCCGAGCGCCACCAGGAGCGGCGCGCACACCGCCGCCGGGGTGCCGAAGCCGGCCGCGCCCTCGATGAACGAGCCGAAGAGCCAGGCCACGATCACCACCTGGACGCGTCGGTCGTCACTGACGCCGTGGAACGATCGCCGGATCGCCGCCACGCCCCCCGACCGCTCCAGCGTGTGCAGCAGGAGAATGGCGCCGAAGATGATGAAGAGCAGATCGAAGGTGAGGAAGAGCCCCTGGATGGACGCGGCCGCCACCCGGGCCGGGGACATCTGCCAGAAGCCGAGCGCCACCGCCACCGAGGCCAGGTATGCGGCGGGCATGGCCCGCTTCGCCGCGACCCGGAAGCCGACGAGGAGCACCCCGCCGAGGGCGATGGGGAAGAGCGCGAGCGCCGCCTGTGCGCCGCCGCTCACGCGCGCGCGCTCCGTCCGGCCCGCAGCTCGAGGTCGGGCATCAGAAGGGAACCTCGAGCGCCTCGCAGAGAAAGCGCATCAGGGGTGTGCCCGCGGCGAAGCGCGTCGCCAGATCCTTCGGCAGGGACTTCCCCGTCGCGAAGGCCTGGTTCACCTCCAGCACGCCGATGAAGTCCTTGCGCCTGAGGTCGTCGACCAGCGGATGCTCGGGGTCGAAGCCCTTCGGGGCACGCTTGAGGCTGTCGCCGGCCAGCTCGAACGTGTCGCGGAACTTCTTGCCTCCGACGGCGCGCTTCCACGCGGTGCCATCCTCCGCGATGCGCTCACGGATGGCGCGCAGCGCGGCCCCGTCCGGGTGCCAGATGCCGCAGCCGAGAAAGACCTCGCCGGGCGCCACGTGGAAGTAGTAGCCGGGCGCGTGCGCGTCCTTGGAGCGCTCGTGACGGAAGTGAACGCCGATCGCCGTCTTGTACGGCGTCTTGTCCTTCGAGAAGCGCGTGTCCCGATAGATGCGGAAGAGCGACCTCGGCGTCGCCATGAAGTGCGGGCTGAGCTTTCGGAGGTGCGGCGCGAAGTCCTCGATGAGCCGGAGCGCGGCGTCCTTCACGTGCTCCTCGTAGCGGTGCTTGTTGTCCGCGAACCACTCGCGGTCGTTGTTCGCCTTGAGATCCTTCAGGAAGGCGAAGGTGGCCCTGGTGAAGTAGCTGCGCGCCGCCACGGGACGTCCTCCTCGGCCAAGCGACCTGATGGGTGCGCGGACAAAGGACGGGCCGGGCCGCCGCGGCGCCAGGTCGGGTCGGGCACGTCGCGAGGCCGCCCCTCCGGGTCAGGGGTAGAGCCGCTCCGTGGCCCACCCCTCGCCGTTCCGGGTGAAGACGAGGCGCTCGTGCAGGCGATCGGCCTTGCCCTGCCAGAACTCGATCACCTCGGGGGAGAGGCGGTAGCCGCCCCAGTACGGGGGCAGCGGCACGGGGCCGTCGCCGAAGCGCTCCTGGATCTCGCGGACGCGCGCCTCGAGCTCGGAGCGGTCCGGGAGGGGACGACTCTGTCGGGAGGCCCAGGCGCCGATGCGGCTGCCGCGGCTGCGCGACTCGAAGTACGCGAAGCTCTCCTCGGCGGAGATGCGGGCGACCGTTCCCGTGACCCGGATCTGCCGCTCCAGGACGGCCCAGTGGATGCAGAGGGCCGCTCGGGGGTTCGCCTCGAGCTCGGCCGCCTTCCGGCTCTCGTAATTGGTGTAGAAGACGAAGCCGCGCGCGTCGATCCCCTTGAGCAGGACCATGCGTACCGAGGGGGCCGCCTCCGGAGTCGCCGTGGCGAGCGCGATGGCGTTCGGCTCGTGGATGCCCGCTTCTTCGGCGACCTCCAGCCAGGCTCGGAAGAGCTCGATCGGGTCGTCGTCCGCGGCGGCTTCCGGGATGCCGACCGTGACGCCCTGGCCGAGCGTGAGGACGGTCTTGATCGAGGACTTGAGGGACATGGCGCGCCGGGTTCTGGGTGCAGCCGGAGGATTGACCGCTACCCCCCGAGGCGTCAACTTGATTCCGCTACCCCCTCCCCCATGGGGGGGGTATGGCCGGTCCGCGGCGATCCGCCGCGACCGACGCCCGCCTGCTTCGAGGAGTCGACATGGACCACTCCGCGGACCCCGAGATCCTGCGGCGCCTCAAGAGCGTCGAGGGCCACGTGCGCGGCGTGCAGCGGATGGTGGAGGAGGGGGCGTACTGCATCGACGTGGTCAACCAGATCACGGCGATCCAGCGGGCGCTCAAGAAGGTGAGCGCGAGGGTCCTCGACGACCACCTGCACTCGTGCGTCACCGACGCCATGCGCGGTCCCGACGGCGCGGCACGGGAGAAGGTCCTCGCCGAGCTGATGCAGGTCTTCGAGGCCACGGGGAAGAGCTGAGCGGCTGGCGCCGAACACCACCACAGGAGCGAGACGATGGAAAAGACCGTATCCGTGCCCACCATCAGCTGCGGGCACTGCGTCAGCACGATTCAGCGCGAGGTGGGTGAGCTCGACGGGGTCCGGGAGGTGCGTGCCGATCAGGCGGCGCGCAGCGTGACGATCTCGTGGGACCCGGACACGACCGACTGGGTGGTGATCGAGACGCTGATGAAGGAGATCAACTACCCTCCGGCGCCGTAGCGCCGGAGCGACTCCGATGAGCGTCGACACGCGGGAGCGCTCGGTCGATTCGACGCGCGAGGTGACCGTCCCCGTCACCGGGATGACGTGCGCCAACTGCGTCGCGACCGTCGAGCGCACCCTGCGCCGTACCGACGGTGTGCGGGACGCTTCGGTCAACTACGCCACCGAGCGCGCGCTCGTGCGCTTCGACCCCGACGTCGTCTCGCTGGAGGGGCTGGCTTCTGCGATCGAGCGGGTCGGATACGGCGTCGTGCTCGTCGACGAGGACGCCGGCGCCGGTCTCGACGACGCCGAGCAGGTGGCGCGCGGACGCGAGATCGAGCGGCAGCGCCGGACCTTCCTCGTCGGCGTCGCCTTCGCCGGGCCGCTCTTCGTGCTCAGCATGGCCCGCGACTTCGGCCTGCTCGGCATGTGGGCGCACGAGCCGTGGGTCAACTGGCTCATGTTCGCTCTGGCGACCCCCGTCCAGCTCGTCGTCGGGAGGGACTACTACGTCGGTTCGTGGAAGGCGCTCCGTAACGGCGCCGCCAACATGGATGTGCTGGTCGCGCTCGGATCGACGGTGGCGTACGTCTACTCGATCGTCATCGCGGCGCTCCTCTCGCTCGGCAGCACCGCCGCCGGGGAGCACGTCTACTTCGAGACCGCCGCTCTGATCCTGACGCTCATCAAGCTCGGCAAGCTCCTCGAGGTCCGGGCGAAGGGCGAGACCGGCGCGGCCATCCGTGAGCTCATGAACCTCCGTCCGGCGCTCGCGCGGCGCGAGCGCGACGGCGTCGAGACCGAGATTCCCGTCGAGGAGGTCGTCGCGGGCGACGTGCTCGTGGTTCGCCCCGGCGAGCAGCTTCCCGTCGACGGCGTGATCCTCGACGGCTGGTCGTCGATCGACGAGAGCATGCTCACGGGGGAGAGCCTCCCGGTCGATCGGGGCGAAGGCGACGAGGTCGTCGGCGGCACGGTCAACGGTGCGGGCTCGTTCCGGATGCGGGCGACCCGAGTCGGTGCGGACACCGCGCTCGCGCGCGTGGTGCGCATGGTCAGGGAGGCTCAGGGCAGCAAGGCGCCGATCCAGGCGCTCGCCGACCGGGTCGCCGCGGTCTTCGTGCCCGCGGTGGTGGGGGCCGCCGTCGTGACCTTCCTCGTCTGGTGGATCCTCGTGGACGCCACGCTGACCGACGCGATCCTCCGGCTCGTGGCGGTGCTGGTGATCGCCTGTCCCTGCGCGCTCGGCCTCGCCACGCCGACCGCGGTCATGGCCGGAACCGGCCGGGCCGCGGGGCGAGGGGTGCTCTTCCGCTCCTCCGAGGCGCTCGAGCGTGCCCGCGACGTCGGGGTCGTCGTGCTCGACAAGACGGGAACGATCACCCGGGGCGAGCCGGCGGTGCTCGGCGTCGTGGCCGGCCCGGACGGGGAAGAGGAGCTCCTGCGCACGGCCGGCTCCGCGGAACGCCGGAGCGAGCATCCGATCGCGCGGGCGCTGGTGGCGGAGGCCGAAGCCCCTGGCATCGTGCTCACCAACCCCGCCGACTTCCGTGCGGTCCCCGGCCACGGCGTGGTCGGCCGAGTGGGGCGGCGGCGCGTGCTCGTGGGCAACCGCAGGCACCTGACCGCCGAGCTCGGTGCGGACACGGTCGCTCCCTGGCGGGCCGCCGCCTCCGAGATCGAGTCGCGGGGGCGCACGCCGATCTGGGTCGCCGGGGAGGGACGGATCCTGGGCCTGATCGAGGTGGCGGACACGGTGAAGGACGGTTCGTCCGAGGCGGTCGCCGCGCTCCGGGCGCAGGGGCTGCGCGTCGTCATGCTCACCGGCGACGGAACGGCGGTGGCCGAGGCGATCGCCCGGACGGTGGGCATCGACGAGGTCCGCGCCGAGGTGCTGCCCGAGGAGAAGGCCCGAACCGTCCAGGAGCTGCGGGCCGCCGCGGGTACCCCGGTCGCGATGGTGGGCGACGGCATCAACGACGCGCCCGCCCTGGCGCGCGCCGACGTCGGGATCGCCATCGGCACGGGCACGGACGTGGCCATGGAGACGGCGGACGTCGTCCTCATGCGCGGCGACCTGCGCTCGGTCCCCGAGGCGCTGGCTCTGAGCCGCCGGACGATGAAGACGATCGAGCAGAACCTCTTCTGGGCGTTCTTCTACAACGTGGCGCTCATTCCGGTGGCCGCGGGCGCCCTCTACGGGCTCACGTTCCTGCCCATGATGCTGCGGTCGCTGCATCCGGTGCTGGCCGCGCTGGCGATGGCGTTCAGCTCCGTGAGCGTCGTCGTGAACAGCCTTCGTCTTCGGCGCGTTCCGCTCTGAGGAAACCCGAACGGGCCCCGTCGCGTAGGAGGCGACATGATCACGATCGTGAAGCGAATCGTCCGCGTCGTCCTGAGCTGGATCCTCGGCAAGCTGTAGCGTCCGGCGCGCTCAGCTCGCGGCGACCTGGGCCAGCGTGTTGCGGAGGCGCTCCGTCAGCACGCGGTACACGCCGCGGGCCACCACCGGATTCTGCTCGATGACCCGGTCGAAGGAGTCCCGATCCAGCGACAGCAGCGTCGTGTCCTCGGCCGCCGAGGCCGACGCCGAGCGGGGTTCGTCGTCCAGGATCGACATCTCGCCGAAGCCCTCCCGGCTCCCGAGCGTCGCCAGCTTCGTGGCGCCCCGGGTGATCACGATCGAGCCGCTCACCACGATGTAGAAGGCGTCGCCGTCCTCGCCCTGCTCGAAGACGGTCTCTCCCTTGGACACGTGCACCACCCGTGTCGCCTCCGCGATCCCCGCCAGCTCCGAGCCCGGGAAGTTCCGGAAGAACTCCGAGCCCTTGAGGATCATCACCTTCTCGATCAGCGGGATCATCTCGTCGTCCTCCGGCGGGTCGTCGCCATGATCGTGAATGCGTCCCGGTCGCGACACCTCTTCGGGTCGGCCGAGATAGTGGAGCGCCAGTGCGCGTGACCACCAGTCGTCGTCTTCGGCGAGCGCCTCGGCCGGACGCCGCTGCACCGCCGGCCCGTCGGGCAGCATCTCGAGCACCCGCTGGAGCGGCATGCCCTCCGCGACGACGTCGAGGAACGGCATGACCGCCTGTCCGCTCGGACCGGAGACGGTCCCTTCGAGGAGCTCGAGCGCGTTGCTCCGGCGCGCGGGGTTGTCGCTCAGCAGCGCGGCCGAAATCGTCTGGATCCGCTGCGGGTCGTAGCTCAGCGAGAGGATCTTGAGGACTCGCTGGACCGACCGCTCGTGCAGGCCGCGCAGCTCCGCCGCGACGAAGGAGTCGCCCGGGCCCTCGGCTTCGGTCCGGATGATCGTGGAGACGGCCGCCAGACGCAGGCCGCGCTCCATCTCGGCGGCGAGGACCGGACGGAGCGCGTCCTCGTCGACCGGAGCGATGCGGCGCGCCGTGCGCATCCGGGACAGCGAGTGCAACGCCGCCGGCCCGAGCTCGGGCTCTTCGACGAGCGAAACGAGCGCGGCCTGCGACTCGGGCGCCTCGATCGTGGCGAGCGCCGTCACCACGGAGCGCCGCAGCGGGAGGGGCAGGTCGCCGCGCTGGAGCACCGTGGCCAGGATCGGAACCGCTTCGGCCCCGAGCCTGGCGAGCGCGTCGAGGGCGGCCGGCCTCGCGCCCGGGTCGTCGACGATCTCGGCGAGCGCGACCATGTACGAGGTGTCCCCGAGGTCGCCCACCGCGCGGGCCGCGAGCGCGCGCGCCTCGACGTCGGGGCCCGAGAGCATCGTCGCGATGCGCCGGGGGGCTTCCTCCCAGCCGAGGCGAGAGAGCGCGACGAGCGCCGCCCGCCGGACGTCCGCGTCCGGGTGGTCCAGGTACCGCGCGATCGACCCGGGCTCGATGCCGCCCGCCCGGCCCACGCTGTCGAGCAGCGCGGCCAGGACGTACGCGACGTCCTCCTCCCCGAGCCGGCGGGCGATCGACATGCCGGCGGCGAAGTCGAGCGGGGCGTCGATCCGGCCGAAGACCCCGGCCGCCTCGGCGCGCACCTCCGGAACGTCGTGCTCGAGAAGCCGCGCGAGTCGGGGCAGCGCGTCGTCCGGCGGGAGCTGTTCGAGGAGGGACGCGGAAAAGATCACGATGGTCGGATCGGCGTCGGCCAGCCCCTGGTCGATCGCGGCGAGCATGCTCTTGTCGACCACCAGCGGGGTCGTGCTCGGTTCCGTGAGGTCGACGGCATGGCGGGCGAGCGCGCCTTCGAGCGCGCTCATGTACCGGCCGCGGTGACGGGAGAACGCCGCCACCGCGGCGACCGCCGACGCCACCGTCGCCACGGGAAGCAGCCGGTCGCTGTCGTGGAGCGCGAGCGCGATCCCTCCGGCCGCCGCCTTGGAGAGCGGTCGCAGCACACCGCCGAGCGTGGCGAGCGCCACGCTCTTCACACGGCTGGGAAACGGCAGGAGCGAGACCTGCTCCACGGGCTTCTGCAGCGAGAACTGCAGGATGTCGTCGAGCGCCTGCGCCACCACGAGCATCCAGAGCCCGCCGAGGACCGCGGCGCCCCCGGCGGCGAGCACCAGGGCGCCGCTCTGGAGCATGGCCGCGAAGGAGACGCCGAAGCGTGGAAAGAGAACCCGCGACGCCCAGAGCTGGAGCAGGAGGGTGCCGGTGCCCACGGCCGCCGACATGAGCCCGTAGATCGCGGTGATGTCGTCGCGCCCGAAGGTCTCCTGCAGGAGGAACTTGAGCTGGAGGTCGATGAGCGTCCCGGTGATCGTCAGCGCGATCAGCCCGAAGGCCATGAGTCGCAGGAGCCGGCTGCCGCCGACGGCCTGGAGGCCGCGCCCGGAGCGGGCCCGGAACGCCAGGATCGCGCTCCCTTCCTCCTGCCTCTCCTCGAGCTCCTTGACCGGCTCTTCGATGAGCCAGAGGAGGGGGAGCGAGGCGATCAGTAGCGCCAGGGCGATCCAGAGCAGGTTCGCCGTGCCGAGGCGGAAGGCCGCGGGCGCGACCGCGGTGCCTCCCGCGATGGCGCCGAGCGAGGCGCCCACCCCGATGAGCGGCAGCAGCCGCTTGGCCTGGCGACCCGTGAGCAGGCTGCTCGCGTAGTCCCACGCATGGGTGAGCACGAGCACCTGGACCGCGGACAGCCACAGGTAGACCGCGAACGCCGCCCGGGGGTTCAGCTCGAAGAGCGCCCAGCACGTCATCACCGACAGCGCCAGGACCGCCGTGAGCCCGATGGCGAGGGGCCGCCGATGCGTCCCGGCCACGACCCCGGTGAACACGATCGCCACCGCGGCGGTCAGCAGCGCCGCCGCGATGATCGCCTGCGGGATGAGGCGGGGCTCGTAGACGGAGAGGAAGAGCCCGTTCTTCGCAGCCGACAGGAGCGTCGTGTTGGCGGTGCTGAGGAACAGGAAGCCCGCCATCACCGAGAAGACGCGGCCTTCGCCGCGGCGCAGGTTTAGGGCGCGCTGGACCCGGGGGAGGTCGATCACGGCGTCACGGCGTCGCGTCCGGGAACGAGCGCGGGCGTCGCGAACCTGGGGCTTCGGCGTCCG